>NZ_CBFHAZ010000029.1:0-59881 GCF_965653655.1 Pseudomonas onubensis
CGAATGCGGTGGGTCAGTTACAGATTAATTGACTGACACACCGCATTCGCGAGCAAGCCCGCTCCCACACTTAGACTGCGTTGCATCTTCTAGATAGGTTTTTGCTTCAACCACCCTGGTCGGCTTTCAGGTCGCCCCCGCCGTAAGGGCGGAAGGCTAAGCCCCCGTTACCGCAGCAACGGATATGTACTCAGCAGCCCACCAACCCACAAAAAATCCGCAGACACCTCAAAAAGGCACCTTCCCCAAAATCATGTCGCGATACATCACAAAATCCCCCAGCAAACTGTAGAAGGGATGTTGAAACGTCGCCGGCCGGTTCTTTTCGAAGAAGAAGTGCCCGATCCAGGCAAAGGTGTAGCCGGCGACCGGCAGGGCCAGCAGCAGGCCCACGGAGCCACGGCCGATGGCATAGGCCAGAATCCCAATCACCAGGGTGGTGCCGATAAAGTGCAGGCGCCGACAGGTGCTGTTGGCATGCTCACTCAGGTAGTAAGGGTAAAACTCAGCGAAGCTGTTGAATTGTTTGACGTTTTCCACAGTGATCGGCCCTTGGCTGGTGATGCCGCCCAACAGATGTTCGGCGGGGAGCTTATTTGAGTCTAGAGTGATCAGTGGTAACAGCCAGTGACAATAGATGCCACTTTAGTATCCTTGGCTTCCTGGCTGCCGTTTAAGCCTGCTTTTTTCAAGAAGACGCCATGAGCGAACGAACAACTTCTGCAAGCTGGGCAATGGGCATCGTCAAGGCATTGGAAATGGACGGCCTAGATTGCCGCGTCTTGTTCAAACAACTGGGCCTGGACTACGCCGCCCTCAGCGACCCCGACGCACGTTTTGCGCAAGACTCCATGACCCGGCTGTGGCAGCGCGCGGTAGAGCTGTCAGGCAACCCCGCAATCGGCCTGAACATGGGCAAGGTCGTGCGCCCGGCGTCGTTTCATGTGGCCGGTTACGCGCTGATGTCCAGCAACACCCTGGCCGAAGGTTTTATGCGCCTGGTGCGTTACCAACGCATCATCGCCGAAAGCGCCGACCTGAGCTTTCGCCTGTTACCTGAAGGCTATGCGCTGATTCTGACAGTGCATGGCGACCACCTGCCGCCGACCCGCCAAAGCGCCGAAGCCTCGTTGGCCAGTGCCCTGGCCTTGTGCGGCTGGCTGACCGGCCGCACCCTGCAGCCGCGCAAGGTGGTGCTGCAAGGCGATCAACCGGCCGACCTGGCGCCTTATAAGCAGGCCTTCCACGCGCCGATGGAGTTCAATGGGCCCTACGATGCGCTGATTTTCGAGCAGGCCGACATGGATGCGCCGCTGCCGACTGCCAACGAGGCCATGGCGCTGCTGCATGATCGGTTTGCCGGCGAATACCTGGCGCGGTTTTCCGAGAGCCGCGTGACCCACAAGGCGCGTCAGGTGCTGTGCCGATTGCTGCCCCAAGGCGAGCCCAAGCGCGAAGTGGTGGCGCAAACCCTGCACTTGTCCCAGCGCACATTGCAGCGGCGTTTGCAGGAGGAGGGCACCAGTTTCCAGACGTTGCTCGACGACACGCGCCGCGAACTTGCCGAACAATACCTGGCGCAGCCGAGCATGACCTTACTGGAAATCGCCTACCTGTTGGGCTTTGCCGACCCGAGTAATTTCTTCCGCGCGTTTCGCCGCTGGTTCGATGCCACGCCCGGTGAATACCGAGCGCGGTTATTGCAAACCTCGACGGTCAGTGGCGCCAAAACGCCGGAATGCACAGCACAAACACTGTAATAATCTCCAGTCGCCCCAGCAGCATGCCGAACGACAAGATCCACTTGGCCGCATCCGGCAGGCTGGCGAAGTTACCGGCCGGGCCGATGGTTTCGCCAAGGCCCGGGCCGACGCCGGACACAGTGCTGGCAGCGCCGGTCAGCGCGGTCATCCAGTCCAGCCCCAGCAACGACAGGGCCAGTGCGATGGCGCAGATGGTGATAGCGAAGAAAAACGAAAAGGTCAGGATCGAACGCACGATTTCTTCGTCGAGGCGATGGCCGTTGTACTTCTGCTTGATCACCGCGCGCGGGTGGATCAACTGGTTCAAGTTGGCCTTGAGCAGGATATAGGCGACCTGGAAGCGGAAGATCTTGATCCCGCCCGCCGTCGAGCCCGAACAGCCGCCAATAAAACCCAGGTAAAAGAACAGCATCAGCGAGAAGTTACCCCACAGGCTGTAGTCCCCCAGCGCAAAGCCGGTGGTGGTCACCACCGAGGTAACGTTCAGCGCTACATGGCGCAGGGCATCCAGCCAGTGCAGGTTGGTCGTCCACCAGTACCAGGTGCCGAGAACCAGCCACGTCACGACCAGCAAACCGAGCAAGCCTTGCACTTGCTGATCCTTGATCAGCGCCCGGCGGTTGCCGCGCAAGGTGGCCACATACAGGGTGAACGGCAAGCTGCCGAGGATCATCACCACCACCGCTACCCAGTGCACCGCCGGTTGTTTCCAGTGGGCCAGGGATTCATCCGAGGTGGAGAACCCGCCGGTGGAAATCGCTGACATCGCATGGTTGATCGCATCAAACAAGCCCATGCCGGCCCACCAGAACGCCAGGCTGCCCAGGATGGTGATGCCCACATAAGCGGCCACGATCAGGCGCGCCACCATGTGCGAGCGCGGCATGACTTTTTCTGAGCGGTCCGAGGATTCGGTCTGGAACAGGCGCATGCCACCAATGCGCAGCAGCGGCAGGATCGCCACCGCCATACCGATAAAGCCGATGCCGCCCAGCCAGTGCAGCAGCGAGCGCCACATCAGGATGCCGGGGGACATGCTGTCCAGCCCGCTCAGCACCGTGGAGCCGGTGGCAGTGATGCCCGACATGCTTTCAAAGAACGAGTCGGTGTAGCTGATGTGCTGGGTGAGCAGAAACGGCAGCGCAGCGAAGATGCACACCACCAGCCAACTCGTCACTGTAAGGAGGTACATATCCCGGGGCCGCAGGTGCACGTGTTCAGGGCGGCCCGGGATGACCAGCGCCAGGCCGGCCAGGAAGGTGATCATGCTGGCCCACAGGAACGAGGGCAGGTCGCTGGTGCGTTCGAAGATCACCAGGGTGGCCATCGGGACGACCATGGCGATCGCGAGTGTGATCAGGAAGATGCCGATGATGAAACCGATGATGCGTAAGGTCGGCAACGCCATGAAGAAAACTCGGGTTTGAGAGAGTGGCGCCATTCTACCTGCGGTGCAGGTCTTGTAAACCGGGGCGTCCGAGGCGATGCAGTTCCACTGTGGGAGCTGGCTTGCCTGCGATGGCGGCCTGTCATCCAGCCGCTTTGTTGCTGACCCACCGCTATCGCAGGCGAGCCAGCTCCCATAGAGGTTTTGAAAACGGGCGCGCGCGCACAAAAAAGGCGACCCGAAGGTCGCCTTATTCAGCGCAGGATCAATCAGAACTCGTGGTCAGCGTTATCCGGGTTCAAATCACTGATGCCCAGCTTGCCCGCAGCGGTTTCAATCGCGCCGGTCTGCTTGACCAGTGCCGCAATCGCGTCACGCACGATCTGGTTGCCCTTGTCGTTACCGGCAGCAATCAGCTGGTCGTAGTGCTCACCGGCGTTGGCCTGGTCAACCATGACCTGGATCTTCGCTTCGGTGGACGCCAGGTCGGCCTTGAGCGCCGAGTCGGCGGCCGGGTCGGCCTTGGCCACCAGCGACGACAGGCTGGCGCCGGTCATCTTGGTGCCGTCGGTGCGGGTGTATTCGCCCAGGTAGACGTTGCGGATGCCCTTGGCGTCGTAGAAGTGCGAGTTGTGGGTGTTGTCGCTGAAGCAATCCTGTTCGTCTTCCGGCGAGTTGGCTTCCAGGGAAACCTTCATGCGCTCACCGGCCAGTTCGCCCAAGGACAGGCTGCCCATGCCGAACAACATTTTACGCAGGCCGTCGGTGGCAGGTTCTGCCTCCAGGGTGGCGCGGTAGTTGTCGTCGACCTTGGGTTTCCAGTTGCCGACCATTTCTTCCAGGTCGCTGACCAGCAGCTGAGTCACGGCGCGCAGGTAAGTGCGACGGCGCTCGTTGTTGCCGCCGGTGGCACCGTCGCCGGTCATGTAGTCGGATGCCGGGCGGTTGCCTGCACCTGGGCCGGTGCCGTTGAGGTCCTGGCCCCAGAGCAGGAATTCGATGGCGTGGTAGCCGGTGGCGACGTTGGCTTCGGAACCGCCCAGCTCATTGAGGCTGGCGAGTTTTTCCGGGGTGATTTCCTTGACGTCGACCTTGTCTTCGCCCACCTGGATCTCGGTGTTGGCGATGATGTTGGCATTCGCGCCTGGGTTACCCAGCGCGTGCTCGTAGGATTTGTCTACGTAGTCGATCAGGCCTTCGTCCAGGGGCCAGGCGTTCACCTGGCCTTCCCAGTCGTCGATGATGGTGTTGCCGAAACGGAACACTTCGCTCTGCAGGTACGGCACACGGGCGGCGACCCAGGCGGTGCGGGCGGCTTTGAGGGTGTCGTCGCTCGGGTTGGCGAGGAAGGTGTCGATTGCGGTTTGCAGGGTCTTCGCGGTGGATTCGGCGTCGCTGTACACCGCGAACACCATGTCGGCGTAATGCGCGACAACGGCCTTGGCGGCGGCCTCGTCGACCTGGCCGGCAGGCGTGGCAGCCGCTGGAGCGGTGGTGCTGGCAGCCGGGGTCGGCGCTTGAGGCGCGGCAGCCTTGTCTTTACCTTCGCCGCAACCGGCGAGAGAAATGGCAATGGCCAGCAGACTGGCGGTGGCCAGGGGCATACGAATCATGGCGAACATCCTGCTTCGGTTGTTGATAGGGCGCGCGGGGGAGCGCAAAAACTGCGACATAATGCGAAAGATTTGCATTTTGTGTAAAGGTTTATGCGAGGGAAATATTTGGTATCGATTTGTCGGTTCAGAGAATCGCCGCGTTGTTACGCTCGGCTTGTTTTAAAAACGCCGCCAGCTCACGGGCCTGCAGCGGTTTGCTGTAGTGGTAACCCTGGCCCTCATGGCAACCTTCGGAAATGATATAGGCCTCCTGCTCGGCGGTTTCCACGCCTTCGGCAATCACCTGCATGCCCAGGCTTTTGCCCAATTGGATGATGGCGCGCACGATGGTTGCGTCGTCATCGTCATCCAGCAGGTCCTGAACGAAGCTCTTGTCGATCTTGATTTTGTCCAGCGGCAGGCTTTTGAGGTAGCTCAGGGATGAATAGCCGGTACCGAAGTCATCAATCGCGATCAATGCACCGGAACGGCGCAGGCTCAGCAAGTGCTGGGCGGCGGTGCTGATGTCTTCCATCAGGCCGGTCTCGGTCACTTCCAGCTCCAGGCTGCGCGGCGGCAGGCGGTAGATCTGCATCAGGTTGTTGACCACTCGCGGCAGTTCGGTGTGGTGCAACTGCACGGTGGACAGGTTGACCGCCATACGCAGTTCGGTGAAACCCATGTCATGCCACTCGCGCAACTGCCGGCAAGCCTGGTCCAGCACCCATTCGCCAATCGGGATAATGGTGCCGTTCTGTTCCGCCAGCGGGATGAACAGGTCCGGCGGCACCAGGCCGTGTTCCGGGTGCTGCCAGCGAATCAGCGCCTCTACGCCCACCACGCGGTGGTCGCGGTAGCTGATCTGCGGCTGGTAGACCAAGTGGAACTGGTCGCGGCTCAGGGCATCGCGCAGGTCTTTTTCGAGTTCGCGGCGGCGGCGCATTTCGCTGTCGACGCTGGCGATATAGAACTGATAGCGGTTGCGCGAGCGGCTCTTGGCCAGGGTCATGGTCTGTTCGGCTTTTTGCAGCAGCTTCTCGGTGCTGTCGCCGTCTTCCGGGAACAGGGTGATGCCGATGGTGGCACGCAGGCGGATCTGGTCCTGGTCGAGGGCGAATTCGGCTTCCAGGTCATCGAGGATGCTTTGCGCCAGTTCGGCGGCCTCGTAAGGCTGGTCGATATCGGCCTGCACCAGTGCAAACTGGTCGCCGCCCAAGCGGGCGAGGGCGCCGAGGCGGCCGCTGTGGGCGCGCAGGCGGTCCGCCAGGGCCAGCAACAATTTGTCGCCAGCCTGATAGGTGAACTGTTCGTTGACGCTTTTGAAGTCGTCCAGCCCTACGCACAGCACCGCCACCCGGCGCTGCCGACGGCCGGCGTCGGTGAGGATCTTGTCCAGTTGCTCCTGCAGCTTCTGACGGTTCGGCAGGCCGGTAAGAAAGTCGTACTGGGCCATGCGCAAGAGGCTCGATTCCGCCTCATGCCGCAAATGCGTATTGCGTTCGATGGACTCGAGCAACTGGTTGGCGGTGTTGATCCACAGCCCCAGTTCGTTGCGTTCATGGCCTTTGAGCTGGGGGATCTTGTGTTCGCTGGGGCGGTCGGGGTTGATTGAGGTCAAGTGCTCGATAATCCGCGACAATGGCTTGGTCAGCAGCCAGTGATACACCAGGTACAGCACCAGGCCCATGGCCAGGGCGCGCAGTACGCCGGAAATAAAGATGATCACCGAGCTGACAATAAAACCTTTGCCGTAGGTGGCGGTGTCGAGGGTAATGCTCAGGTCGCCGTAATACTCGCTGTACGGCCCTTTGCCGACCAGAGCGGTGGTGAAGGTGCGTTCCTGACCAAGAATCAGATCGGTCAGCCAGCGAGTTGGGGAGTGCTGCAAGGCGCGGCTTTTTTCCGCCAGCATGGTTTCATTGGGGTGGCCGATGGAGGCCATGCGCACGGCGTCGTCCTGAAACAGGCCTTCGATCACCTGCATGCCCATCTCGCGGTCCAGGCTGTAGACCGCCTGGGTCGAGGGGTCGCGAAACATGTCGAGGATTCGCTGCGCGTCACCGGCCACGGCCTGACGCGTCTTATAGGCATCAAACACGATCTGCGCCACGCTCAGCGCCACGCCCACGATCAATGCCGAGAGCAGCACAACCCGTAGCAACTTCACCGACAAGCTGTTTTTGAGTTCCAGCTTCAAAGGGTCATTCCTTGTTCCATGCGGGCGGCCTCAATATGCCATGAGTATTGGCAATCTCGTGATGGCAGTCAAAGGGACATTGCGGCTAAGGCGCCTGGAGGCTGTAGAGGGAATGCCTGGAAGGAAGAGGGCGATGATATTCATCGCCCTCGGGTACCGCGCAGGAAAGGAAGGGAACGCCTTCGATATCCCGACATCATGTGTTGCGGGCTTAAGATATTTTGATTGAGTTTTGGTTTACGTTGTTGAACGTGATCTGATGCTCGTTCTTCTGGTGGGCATCACCGCCGATTTTGCCTTGAGCCCTACCGGCGGCCTGAGTGGCTGAATTGACCAGCTTGCCCACCAGGTCCAAGCCCTTGCCCAGCAGGTCCATGCCTTTGCCGACGATTGGCAACGCTGAAGACACGGCTGACATACCCATCGATAACGGATCCATTGCGAACTCTCCTACAGGATGAAATGAGAGAGTTATTTCTCTCGCTTGCTGGGTGGCCTGTCCCTCTCGGTGAGTTCCACATTTCCTGCATTACTTTTATTTTTCATCGGCCATGAAAAAGCCCGGCAATGGCCGGGCTCTTTCTACTGCAAGCCGTACTTAAGCAGTAAAGGCCTTGCCTTCAAACTGCTCAGCCACGAACTTCCAGTTGACCAGGTTCCAGAACGCTTCCACATACTTTGGACGCACGTTGCGGTAGTCGATGTAGTAAGCGTGTTCCCACACGTCGCAGGTCAGCAGCGGGGTGTCGCCGCTGGTCAGCGGGTTGCCGGCGCCGATGGTGCTGGCCAGGGCCAGGGAACCGTCAGCTTTTTTCACCAGCCAGCCCCAACCGGAACCGAAGGTGCCGACGGAGGTCTTGGTGAACTCTTCCTTGAACTTGTCGAACGAACCGAAGGCTGCGTTGATGGCTTCAGCCAGCGCGCCGGTCGGTTGGCCGCCGGCGTTTGGCGCCAGGCAGTTCCAGTAGAAAGTGTGGTTCCAAACCTGAGCGGCGTTGTTGAAGATGCCGCCCGAGGAAGACTTGACGATTTCTTCCAGGGTCTTGCCTTCGAACTCGGTGCCAGGCACCAGGTTGTTCAGGTTCACGACGTAGGTGTTGTGGTGCTTGTCGTGGTGGTACTCCAAGGTTTCCTTGGAAATGTGCGGCTGCAGGGCATCGTGTGCGTAGGGCAGCGGCGGCAATTCGAAAGCCATGATGATTCTCCTAATCAGGTCAGTTGCGGTGAGCGCAAGGCCGATCACGGGCGGCCAAACAAGCGCCGGGGAGTTTGTACTCTTTGCGGCGCAGGGTCCGGATCATAGCACCGGGGGTGCGGCAAAACCACGCAACAACTGTGTGGGATAGAGGTTCCAGAGCGTTTTGGAATATTCACCCGGCACTGATCAACTGGTAGGCCACGCTGAACATCATCACCGCCACCAGAAGGTCGAGCAGACGCCAGGTCGCCGGGCGTGCCAACCAAGGCGCCAGCCACGCTGCGCCGAGTGCCAGGGTGGCGAACCACAGGAACGAAGCGCTGGCAGCACCGGCGACATACGCACCGGGCTCGGTCTGTTGTGCGCCCAGTGAGCCGATCAGCAGCACGGTGTCCAGGTACACATGGGGGTTGAGCAGCGTCACGGCCAAGGCACTGAGTAACACTGCGCGCAATGAGCGCACCTTGAGGTTTGCGCCTTGTTCCAGGCTTTGCCGGGAACACGCCCTACGCAACGCCAAAGTGCCGTACCACAACAGGAACGCCGCGCCGCCCCAGCGGGCAATGGCCAGCAGCAGCGGGTTTTGTGCCAGCACGGTAGCCAGGCCAAAGACCCCGAGCGCCACCAGAATTGCATCACATACGATGCACAGCGCCGCCACCGGCAAGTGATGCTCACGGCGCAGGCTTTGTGCCAATACAAACGCGTTCTGGGTGCCAATCGCCATGATCAGGCCGAGAGCCACCAGCAGCCCGTTTACATAACTTTGCCACATAGCCATTACTCCGCGTTGGTTGCCAGTTGGCGCAATACATCCATGGCCCGCTCGGCATCGGCGCGGCCGACGAACAGGTGGTCGTGATAAAACCCGGCAATCACGTTGCAACTGATACCGGCGCTGCCCAGCGCACTGGCAAACGCCGCCGTCAGGCCCACGGCTTCAAGGGCCGAATGCACATTCAGGGTGATCCACGCGGCCACATACTCGAAGGCCAGCCCGGCTTGTTCCGCCTGCTGACGCTCCACAATCAGGGTCAAACCTTCCTGCTCGCGAAAGCTGCCGATGATCTCGCAACCTGCTGGGATGCGTTGGTCGGGCAGGGTGCAGAACACGTAGTCGCCCTCATTCAGATGAGGGCTCATGCTGCGCAGCAGGGTTGCCAGGGCGGTTTCGCCAGCCATGTGTGAATTCCTTAAATAAAGAGGAGCGATGCTGGTCATTCTCATATCTGGCGCTGTATAAGAAAAACCAATATTACTGATCGCTCATTAGAGAAACTGATGTTCGACTATAAATTGCTTTCCGCCCTGGCGGCGGTGGTGGAACAGGCCGGCTTCGAACGTGGCGCCCAGGTGCTGGGGTTGTCGCAGTCGGCGATTTCCCAGCGCATCAAGTTACTGGAGGCACGTATTGGCCAACCGGTGCTGGTGCGGGCCACGCCGCCCACGCCCACCGATATCGGCCGGCGCTTGCTCAACCATGTGCAGCAGGTGCGCTTGCTTGAGCGCGACCTGCAAAGCCAGGTGCCTGCACTGGACGAGGAGGGCATGCCCGAGCGTCTGCGCATCGCCTTGAATGCCGACAGCCTCGCCACCTGGTGGGCCGAGGCCGTCAGTGACTTTTGCGCCGAACAGCATTTGTTGCTCGACCTGGTGGTGGAAGACCAGACCGTGGGCCTCAAGCGCATGCGCGCCGGTGAGGTGGCGGCCTGTATCTGCGCCAGCGAACGCCCGGTGGCCGGGGCGCGCAGTCTGCTGCTCGGTGCCATGCGCTATCGTGCGTTGGCGAGCCCTGCCTTTATTGCGCGGCATTTTCCCGAGGGCGTGCGTGCCGATCAGTTGGCACGCACGCCGGCGTTGGTGTTCGGCCCGGATGATTTCCTGCAGCACCGCTACCTGGCATCGCTGGGCGTGGACGGCGGTTTCGAGCACCATTTGTGTCCGTCTTCCGAAGGTTTTATTCGCCTGACCGAAGCCGGGCTGGGCTGGGGCCTGGTCCCGGAACTCCAGGTGCGCGATCAGATGGAAACCGGCGAATTAATCGAGTTGTTGCCAGATAAGCCCATCGACGTGCCGCTGTACTGGCATCATTGGCGCAGTGGTGGACAATTGTTGGGCCTGCTCACCGATCATTTGGCCCAGGCCTGTGGCCAATGGTTGGTGCCCTATCAGCAGTAACAAGCGTCAAGCTGCAAGCTGCAAGATAAACGCTTGCAGACCGTATTTAACTTGCAGCTTGTAGCTTGGCGCTCGCAGCTGTATCCGTAGGAGACACCATGAAAATTCTGGTCACCGGCGCAAGCGGCTTCATCGGCGGGCGTTTTGCGCGTTTCGCCCTGGAGCAAGGCCTGGACGTGCGGGTCAACGGGCGTCGCGCCGAAGGTGTGGAGCACCTGGTAAGGCGCGGCGCCGAGTTTATCCAGGGTGATCTCAATGATGCCGAGCTGGTGCGCGAGCTGTGTCGCGATGTCGAAGCCGTGGTGCACTGTGCCGGCGCCGTCGGGCTGTGGGGCAAGTACCAGGACTTCCATCAGGGCAATGTGCTGGTCACTGAAAACGTCGTCGAAGCCTGTCTCAAGGAGCGCGTTGGGCGCCTGGTGCACTTGTCGTCGCCGTCGATCTACTTTGATGGCCGCGACCACCTGGGGCTGACCGAGGAACAAGTGCCCAAGCGCTTCAAGCATCCTTATGCCGCCACCAAGTACCTGGCGGAACAGAAGGTGTTCGGCGCCCAGGAGTTCGGCCTCGAAGTACTGGCCCTGCGCCCGCGTTTCGTGACCGGTGCCGGCGACATGAGCATCTTCCCGCGCTTGCTTAAAATGCAGCGCAAGAACCGCCTGGCTATCGTCGGCGACGGTTTGAACAAGGTCGATTTCACCAGCGTACACAACCTCAATGAGGCGCTGCTCAGCAGCTTGCTCGCCACCGGCTCGGCGTTGGGCAAGGCCTACAACATCAGTAATGGCGCGCCGGTGCCGGTGTGGGATGTGGTCAATTACGTGATGCGCCAGATGGACATGCCCCAGGTCACGCGGTATCGGCCTTACGGTTTGTCCTACAGCGTGGCGGCGCTGAACGAGGCATTCTGCGCGATGTGGCCGGGGCGCCCGGAGCCTTCGCTGTCGCGCCTGGGCATGCAGGTCATGAACAAAGATTTCACATTGGACATCAGCCGCGCCAGGCATTATCTCGACTACGAGCCCAAGGTCAGCCTGTGGACGGCGCTCGATGAGTTCTGCAGCTGGTGGAAAGCTCAGGATCCGGGGCTGAGATAAGCTCACAACCAGCAACACATCGGGAACCGAATTCAGGCTTGCGGGTCGATCAATGCGGCGCCAACGGGGTTTATAATCCGCTCGCTCGGCTTTTCCGGTCGCCATCTCACCGATTCAGGGTTGATTCATGCGTAACGATGCCAAAGACGATTTCGACAACGTTCCCAGCCTTCGGGCTGACATCGGGGACGATGATGATTTCGAGCCGACTCCCGCCACCTCCGTGCGCTCGCGCACAACCAAGGTGGTCAAGGTCAAGAGCGCCAGTACCGGCCCACTGTGGGCCTTGGTCGGCGCGCTGCTGATCGCCTTCGCCGGGCTTGCCTGGTGGAGCTTCCAGCAGATCTCCCTGATGGGCCAGCAGTTGGTCGCCACCCAGGAAAGTTTTGCACGCATCAGCGAAGAAGCGGCGGGGCGCCTGCAGGACATTTCCGGCAAGGTGGTGGCCAGCGAAGCCAATGTGAACAACGGCAGCGAAGCCCTCAAGGTGCAGATCAAGCAGTTGGAAACCCAATTGCTGGAGCAAGGCAAACAGCAAGTCGGCGTGGCCGGGCAAGCGACCGAACTCGACCAGCGCCTGGCACAGATGAGCGCCAGTACCACCGAACTGTCGAGCGCGAACGCCAGGCTGCAAGGCCAGGTGCAGGCGCTGACCGAGGCCGTGGCCACGCTCAAGGCCGCGCAGGGTGAGGTCAAGGATTTGTCCGCCGATGTGGCGGCCCTTAAAAAGCAAGGCAACCCGAGCGCGGCCATCGCCCGCCTGGAACAAGACCTGGTAGTGCTTAAAAGCGCGCAGGAAAACCAGCCCGCCAATAGCGATGCGCCGACCAATAAAGAGTTCGACGTGTTCCGTATCCAGACCACACGCAACATCACTACCTTGCAGAGCCAGGTGCAGAACCTGAACCAAAAGCTCAACGCGCCCGCGCGGATCACCCCACTGGGCCAATGATCGTTCCCGCCATATTGATCGTTCCCACGCTCTGCGTGGGAATGCCGCCACGGACGCTCTGGGGCGGTGCGCGGGTGGCGCAGAGCGCCACAGGCTGCGTTACCACGCGGAGCGTGGGGACGATCGAATGTCACCAGCTGGTGACATTTCACCTCCCCTTCGTTACTTGCCCATCCCTCGCCCTTGTTTAGACTCCGGTCATCCCACAAATAATAAAAAGGGCTACCCATGACCACGCAACCACTGCCTGCCAGCAGTTGGCTGAACGCACCTGCCCATCACGCCTGGCTCGCCAGCGAAGGCCAACGCCTGCTGGAGTTCGCCAAAGCCTCACGCCTGCCGGACGGCTTCGGCAACCTTGACGACAAAGGCCAACTGCCGGCCGATGCTCACGCCGAAACCATGAACACGGCGCGCATGACCCACAGCTTTGCCATGGCCCACGCCATGGGCTTGCCGGGTTATGCCGACCTGGTCGCCCATGGCGTTGCCGCCCTCAGTGGCCCACTACGTGATAACGAGCACGGCGGCTGGTTCGCCGCGCCCAACGCCCTGGATGGCAACCGTGGCAAAGCCGCTTACCTGCATGCTTTTGTCGCCCTGGCTGCCAGCTCTGCGGTGGTGGCCGGCGCGCCCGGCGCGCAAAACCTGCTCAACGACGCCGTGCATATCATCGACCAGTTTTTCTGGAGCGAGGAGGAGGGCGTGATGCTTGAGTCCTTCGCCCAGGACTGGAGCGGCGTCGAAGCGTATCGCGGCGCCAACAGCAATATGCACGCCACCGAGGCCTTCCTGGCATTGGCCGATGTCACCGGTGAAACACGCTGGCTGGACCGCGCGCTGCGCATTGTCGAGCGCGTTATCCATACTCATGCTGCCGGCAACCAGTTCATGGTGATCGAGCATTTCGACACACACTGGCAACCCTTGCTCGGTTACAACGAAGACAACCCTGCCGATGGCTTCCGCCCCTATGGCATCACCCCCGGCCACGGTTTTGAATGGGCGCGGTTGGTGCTGCACCTGGAAGCCGCACGCCTGCAAGCCGGGCTGGCCACGCCGGACTGGCTGGTGACCGATGCCCGCGGCCTGTTCGCCAGTGCCTGCGAATACGCGTGGGCCGTGGACGGCGCTCCCGGCATCGTCTACACCCTGGACTGGAAGCACCAGCCAGTGGTGCGCGAGCGCCTGCACTGGACTCACGCCGAAGCCAGCGCGGCGGCTCAGGCCTTGCTCAAGCGCACCGGCGAGTTGCATTACGAAACCTGGTATCGGCGCTTCTGGGAGTTCTGCGAAAGCCACTTTATCGACCGTATCAACGGCAGCTGGCACCACGAACTCAGCCCGCACAACCAGCCCAGCAGCAAGATCTGGGGGGGCAAGCCGGACCTGTACCATGCCTGGCAAGCGGTCGTACTGCCTGTACTACCCTTGTCACCGAGTATGACCAGCGCGTTGGGCCAAGGGTGTTATGTCACCAAGTGGTGACATTTGTGCGTCCCTTTGTTACCTGCGCGCTAAATATCCATGTTTAAACTCCGTGCAGCGCAAGCTCTAGACTTGCATGCATAACAACAAGAAAAGGTATTCAGATGAACGCGATTAATCGCCTCGCCGTTGCTATTTCCATTGCCTCGTTGTTTCCCCTCAGTGCATTTGCCGCCGACTCGAAAGGGACGGTTGAAGTTGTGCATTGGTGGACCTCCGGCGGTGAAAAAGCAGCAGTAGACGTACTGAAGGCTCAAGTTGAGAAAGATGGCTTCGTCTGGAAAGACGGTGCCGTAGCCGGTGGCGGTGGCGCCACTGCAATGACTGTGCTGAAAAGCCGCGCAGTTGCCGGTAATCCACCGGGCGTGGCCCAGATCAAAGGCCCGGACATCCAGGAATGGGCCTCGACTGGCTTGCTCGACACCGACGTTCTGAAACAAGTGTCCAAGGACGAGAAGTGGGACTCCCTGCTCGACAAGAAAGTCTCCGACACCGTGAAGTACGAAGGTGACTACGTTGCCGTACCGGTCAACATCCACCGCGTAAACTGGCTGTGGATCAACCCGGAAGTCTTCAAGAAAGCCGGTATCACCAAAAACCCGACCACCCTCGAAGAATTCTACGCAGCCGGCGACAAGCTCAAAGCCGCTGGCTTTATCCCGCTCGCCCACGGTGGCCAGCCTTGGCAGGACAGCACGGTATTCGAAGCCGTCGTTCTGTCGGTGATGGGTGCTGATGGCTACAAGAAAGCCCTGGTTGACCTGGATAACGACGCGCTGACCGGCCCGCAAATGGTCAAGGCCCTGACTGAGCTGAAAAAAGTCGCGACCTACATGGACGTCGACGGCAAAGGCCAGGACTGGAACCTGGAAGCCGGCAAAGTCATCAACGGCAAGGCCGGTATGCAGATCATGGGTGACTGGGCCAAGTCCGAGTGGACTGCTGCCAAGAAAGTCGCCGGCAAAGACTATGAGTGCGTAGCCTTCCCGGGCACCGACAAAGCCTTTACCTACAACATCGACTCCCTGGCGGTGTTCAAGGTTAAAGACGAAGGCACCAAGGAAGGTCAGAAAGACATAGCCAAAGTTGTACTGGGTGAAAACTTCCAGAAAGTCTTCAGCATCAACAAAGGCTCGATCCCGGTTCGTACCGACATGCTCAATGAAATGGACAAGCTCGGTTTCGACTCCTGCGCCCAGACCGCTGCCAAAGACTTCCTGGCAGATGCCAAGACCGGTGGCCTGCAGCCAAGTATGGCCCACAACATGGCCACTACCCTGGCGGTGCAAGGCGCGTTCTTTGATGTCGTGACCAACTACATCAACGACCCGAAAGCCGACCCGGCCGACACCGCCAAGAAACTTGGCGCTGCGATCAAGTCTGCCAAGTAACGGTTAGCACTGCGTGTCCTTGTGAGGGGAAACCCCCTGACCCCTCACAAGGCTTGCTCCTGTAGTCCTTTTTCCCTGTACTGGATTTTCCCATGAGTTCTGTTGCTGTGTTCAGCAAGGCCTCGCCGTTCGATGCGCTGCAACGCTGGCTGCCTAAACTGGTGCTGGCGCCGAGCATGTTCATCGTGCTGGTGGGCTTCTACGGCTACATCCTGTGGACATTCGTGCTGTCGTTCACCACGTCCACGTTCCTGCCCAGCTACAAATGGGCCGGCCTTGCGCAATACGCGCGGTTGTTCGACAACGACCGTTGGTGGGTGGCGAGCAAGAACCTGGCGGTGTTTGGCGGCATGTTTATCGGCATCACCTTGGTGATCGGCGTGACGCTGGCGATTTTCCTCGACCAGAAGATCCGCCGCGAAGGCTTTATCCGCACCATTTACCTGTACCCGATGGCGCTCTCTATGATCGTGACCGGTACGGCCTGGAAATGGCTGCTCAACCCGGGCATGGGCCTGGACAAACTTCTGCGTGACTGGGGCTGGGAAGGCTTCCGTCTCGACTGGCTGATCGACCCCGACCGCGTCGTGTACTGCCTTGTGATTGCTGCCGTGTGGCAAGCCTCGGGGTTCATCATGGCGATGTTCCTGGCCGGCCTGCGTGGTGTTGATCAGTCGATTGTGCGCGCCGCGCAAATCGATGGCGCCAGCCTGCCGCGTATCTACTGGAGCGTGGTGCTGCCAAGCCTGCGTCCGGTGTTCTTCAGTGCCGTGATGATCCTCGCGCACATCGCGATCAAGAGCTTCGACCTGGTAGCGGCCATGACAGCTGGTGGCCCGGGCTACTCGTCCGACCTGCCGGCGATGTTCATGTACTCGTTCACCTTCAGCCGTGGCCAGATGGGCATGGGCTCGGCCAGTGCAATCCTGATGCTCGGCGCGATCCTCGCGATCATCGTGCCTTACCTGTATTCCGAGCTGAGGACCAAGCGCAATGACTAGTCTCGCCTCCAAACCTGCCATCAGCCTGAGTCGCATCGCGATCTACGCGGTGTTGATCCTCGCCGTGCTGCTGTACCTGGTGCCGCTGGTGGTGATGCTGCTGACCAGCTTCAAAACCCCGGAAGACATCAGCACCGGCAACCTGCTGAGCTGGCCGACCGTGGTCACCGGCATTGGCTGGGTCAAGGCCTGGGCCACTGTTGACGGTTACTTCTGGAACTCGATCAAGATCACTGTTCCGGCAGTATTGATCTCCACCGCCATTGGCGCGTTGAACGGCTACGTGCTGTCGTTCTGGCGCTTCAAAGGCTCGCAGCTGTTCTTCGGCCTGCTGTTGTTCGGCTGCTTCCTGCCGTTCCAGACCGTGTTGCTGCCGGCGTCGTTCACCCTTGGCAAGATGGGCCTGGCCAGTACCACCACAGGCCTGGTGTTTGTACACGTGGTCTACGGGTTGGCGTTTACTACACTGTTCTTCCGTAATTACTACGTGAGCATTCCTGACGCGCTGATCAAGGCGGCACGACTGGACGGTGCAGGTTTCTTCACCATCTTCCGTCAGATCATTCTGCCGATGTCGACGCCCATCATCATGGTCTGCCTGATCTGGCAGTTCACCCAGATCTGGAATGACTTCCTGTTCGGTGTGGTGTTCTCCAGCGGCGACTCGCAGCCCATTACGGTGGCGCTGAACAACCTGGTCAACACCAGCACCGGGGCCAAGGAATATAACGTGGATATGGCGGCGGCGATGATCGCCGGGCTGCCGACCCTGCTGGTCTATGTGATCGCAGGCAAGTATTTCGTGCGCGGCCTCACGGCCGGCGCGGTCAAGGGGTAATCATGGCTACGCTTGAACTTCGCAATGTAAACAAGACCTATGGCGCCGGCCTGCCCGACACCTTGAAGAACATCGAACTGTCGATCAAAGAGGGTGAGTTCCTGATTCTGGTTGGCCCTTCGGGTTGCGGTAAATCGACCTTGATGAACTGCATCGCCGGCCTGGAGACCATCACCGGCGGCGCCATCATGATCGGCGACCAGGACGTGAGCGGCATGAGCCCCAAGGACCGTGACATCGCCATGGTGTTCCAGTCCTACGCCCTGTACCCGACCATGAGCGTGCGCGAGAACATCGAGTTCGGCCTCAAGATCCGCAAGATGCCACAGGCCGACATCGACGCCGAAGTGGCGCGTGTGGCCAAGCTGCTGCAGATCGAACACCTGCTTAACCGTAAGCCAGGCCAGCTTTCCGGTGGCCAGCAACAGCGTGTGGCCATGGGCCGCGCCCTGGCACGTCGGCCGAAGATCTACCTGTTCGACGAACCGCTGTCCAACCTCGACGCCAAGCTGCGCGTCGAGATGCGCACCGAAATGAAGCTGATGCACCAGCGCCTGAAAACCACCACCGTGTACGTCACCCACGACCAGATCGAAGCGATGACCCTGGGTGACAAAGTGGCGGTGATGAAGGACGGCATTATCCAGCAGTTCGGCACGCCCAAAGACATCTACACCAACCCGGCCAACCAGTTCGTGGCGAGCTTTATCGGTTCGCCGCCGATGAACTTCGTGCCGCTGCGCCTGCAGCGCAAGGACGGCCGCCTGGTGGCGCTGCTCGACAGTGGCCAGGCGCGTTGCGAACTGGCACTTAACGTCAGCGATGCCGGCCTGGAAGACCGCGACGTGATCCTGGGCCTGCGCCCGGAGCAGATCATGTTGGCGAACGGCGAGGGCGACACTGCATCGAGCATTCGTGCCGAAGTCCAGGTTACCGAACCAACCGGCCCGGACACCTTGGTATTCGTGCAGCTCAATGACACCAAAGTCTGCTGCCGCCTGGCCCCCGACGTAGCACCGCAGGTCGGCGAGACCCTGACTCTGCAGTTCGACCCGGCCAAAGTATTGCTGTTCGACGCCAAAACCGGCGAGCGTTTGGGCACTGCTGCCTCATTGCCTGCACACGGGCATGCCGACAACGTGGCCCAATTCAAAGGCCGCTAAAGCAGGTAAATTGTTGTTTTTGTTAAAAAAAGTAAACCGCGTTAGATAAAAACAGTTTAATAACAATAAAGACGAGGATGTAGGGATGAAAAAGCAACACAACAACACTCGGCTGATCTGCCAACTGTCAGCAGCAGCAGCCCTGGTATTGTCCGCCAATGCGATGGCAGACGATGCGTTCAGTGCCGATTCCAAGTGGATGACCGGCGATTGGGGCGGCGAGCGTACCAAGCT
This sequence comes from Pseudomonas onubensis, assembly GCF_965653655.1. Lineage (NCBI taxonomy): Bacteria > Pseudomonadati > Pseudomonadota > Gammaproteobacteria > Pseudomonadales > Pseudomonadaceae > Pseudomonas > Pseudomonas onubensis. The sequence goes on from NZ_CBFHAZ010000029.1 coordinate 18,483, forward strand.
GATCGAGCAAGGTATCGACATCAAGGCTGACTACGTTGGGGAAGTCGGTGGCAACCTGCACGGTGGCTACAACAACGACAAAACTGCCCGTTACGCTGACCAGTTTGGTCTGGGCGTAGCACTGGATCTGCAAAAGCTGTGGGGCTGGGATAACACCCAGGCCAAGATCCAACTGACCAATCGTAATGGCGCGAACATCTCCAATGACCGTATTGGTGACCCGCGTGCCGGCACCTTGAGTTCGTCTCAAGAAGTCGATGGCCGTGGCCACATGGTGCGTCTGACCCAGTTCTGGATTCAGCACCAGATGTTCGACAACAAGTTGGACGTGAAACTCGGTTACTTCGGCGAAGGCGAAGACTTCAACACCTTCCCATGCGACTTCCAGAACCTGTCGTTCTGCGGCTCGCAAGTCGGTAACTACGTAAACACCTGGTACAACTGGCCAGTCAGCCAGGCGGCGATCCGCGTGAAGTACAACATCACGCCTGAGCTGTATGCGCAAATCGGCGCGTACAACCAGAACCCGTCGCAGCTGGAACACGGCAACGGCTTCAAACTCAGCGGCAGCGGCACCAAGGGCACCGTGTTGCCGGTGGAATTGGTCTGGTCGCCGAAGGTCAATGGCCTGCCGGGCGAATACCGTGTGGGTTACTACAAGAGCACCGCCGACGCTACCGATGTGCGTGAAGACGTCAACGGTAACGATGCGGGCACCACTGGCGCAGGCTTCCGCGTTCGCAGCAGCAAAAGCGGTTACTGGGGCGTGCTGCAACAGCAACTCACCACCCACAATGGCGACGCTTCGCGCGGCTTGAACATCGCGGCCAACGTGACCTTCCACGACAAAGACACCAACCTGGTCGACAACTACCAGTCGTTGATGCTTGTGTATAAAGGGCCATTTGACGCGCGTGCCAAAGATGACGTGGGTATCGGTGTTTCGCGTATCCATGCCAACAGCGACGTAAAGAAAACTGCTGAACTGCTCAATGCTTCAGGCGGTTTCACCGATTACGACCAGGCGGGTTTCTCCCCGCTGCGTAACACCGAATACAACGTCGAACTCAACTATGGCTTCCACGTCACCAACTGGCTGACCGTACGCCCGAACCTGCAATACATCAAAAACCCGGGCGGTGTGAAAGAAGTCGACAACGCGCTGGTAGCGGGCCTGAAAATTCAGTCTACGTTCTAACGCTGTTGCGATAAGCTCCTTCTCTCTGTGCGCATTTTGCGGGTAGCCATGGCTACCCGCTTTTTTTGGGGCGCGCTGTGACGATATTCAGGACCGTGGCACATGCATGAGCATCCGCTGCAACGCTTTTTCAAATCCCTGCGTGAACAACCAGTGTTCGCCTGGGAGCGCTTTCAGATGCGCGACGTGTTGGTGATTGACCACCCGCTGTGTCAGGCGGTGTTCAGTCGCCAGGGTGCGCAATTGCTGCACTTTCAGCCCACAGGCCAGAAACCCTGGCTGTGGTGCGCGGCCAAGTGGCCGCAGGTCGGCGCCATCCGTGGCGGCGTGCCGGTGTGCTGGCCTTGGTATGGCCGCCATCCGAGCGAAAACGCCTGGCCGTCCCATGGTTGGGCGCGGTTGATCGACTGGAAACTGCTCGACAGCAGCACCGACGATGACGGCGTGCGCCTGCACTGGCAATTGCAGCTGTGCGACTGGCAGGTCGACCTGCACGCGCACCTGGGCGAAACCCTTGAATTACGCCTGAGCACCGAGCATCAGGACGAGTTGCCGTGCCAGTTGAGCCATGCTTTGCACGCCTATTGGCGTATTGGTCACGTCGACGAGATAGCGCTGTCTGGGCTTGAGGGTGCCCAGGGGTATGACCAGCTCAGCCGCCAGGCTTGCCAGCAGGAAGGTGAGCTACGGGTGGATGGTGGGTGCCAGCGGGTGTTCCAGCATGACGGTGAATTGCAGCTCAAGGACCACGCCTGGCAACGCGAACTGTGCATCGACACCGGCGACAGCGCCGACACCGTAGTATGGCATCCGGGCAGCCGGCCGTTGTTGGGCGTGAGCTTTAACGAGGCGTCGGGGTTTGTGTGTGTGGAGTCGGCAATGGCCGGGGCCAGTCTGGCGCCGGGGGAGCGGGCGCATTTGAGTTTGCAGGCGCGGGCCGGAGTCTGAGGGCCCTTGTGGCGAGGGAGCTTGCTCCCGCTGGGGCGCGAAGCGGCCCCAAAACAGGCCGCCGAGTTCTTTCTGAAGGAGTGCGATGACCTTGTTGGGGCCGCTGCGCAGCCCAGCGGGAGCAAGCTCCCTCGCCACAGGAGGCCGGTGTGGCCTTAGTTAAACTCATCCCCAACCGGATACCGGCTGTCATTCAAGCTCTCTTTGATCTTGCGCAGATGCGGCTGGAAATCCACGCCACGGCGCAGGGTCATGCCGGTGGCCAGCACGTCCAGCACCGTCAACTGAATGATCCGCGACGTCATTGGCATGTAGATGTCGGTGTCTTCCGGCAGTGGAATGTTCAGGCTCACGGTGCTGGCCTTGGCCAACGGCGAGTTCTCGGCGGTTACGCCCAGCACCGACGCACCGTTTTCCCGGGCGATACGCGCCACTTCCACCAGCTCGCGGGTACGCCCGGTGTAGGAAATGATCACAAACAGCTCGCCCGTATGCGCCACAGACGCGATCATGCGCTGCATCAGCACGTCGGCATGGGCGGTCACGGCCAGGTTGAAACGGAAGAACTTGTGCAGCGCATCCATGGCCACCGGTGCCGAAGCGCCGAGGCCGAAGAAGTGGATCTGCCGTGCCTGGATCAACAAATCCACGGCCTTGCTGATCAGTGCCGGGTCCAGGGCCTGGCAGGCGCTGTCCAGGGAGGCAATGGCGCTGCCAAAGATCTTCTGGGTGTAGGCCTCAGGGTTATCATCGGCCTCCACGGCGCGGCTTACATACGCCGCACCACTGGCCAAACTTTGCGCCAGCTGCAATTTAAGTTCAGGGTAACCGCTGACGCCGAACGAACGGCAGAAACGGTTGACCGTCGGTTCACTGACCGAAGCGGCTTGGGCGAGGGCAGCGATAGAGAAGCGGGTCGCCTGCTGAGGGTTTTGCAGGATGACCTCGGCGACTTTTTTCTCGGCCTTGTTCAATTCTTCGAGGCGGTTCCGGATCTGTTCCAGAAGATTTCGCACGCGGTCCATTCAGTCTTTCCTTCGGGCGACGATGCAAATAAAGGGCGGCAACCAATCGACGAGTGGCCCTTTGCGGTGGCCTATCCTACTGAGGGTAGCTGAACACCACCACTCGGAATGCGTATTTCGGGAAAATGTTGTGGTTATTACTACATTTTTCCTTGAGTGATGCCTTGAAAAAAGGTATTTGTAGCTTAACTTGATAAAAGAACAAACATCATGCCTTCGATAACCGTAGAACCCTGCACCTTTGCCCTGTTTGGCGCCTTGGGTGATCTGGCGCTGCGCAAGTTATTTCCTGCCCTCTATCAACTCGATGGCGCCGGGCTGCTGCACGAGGATACGCGCATCCTGGGCCTGGCCCGTGAAGCCGGTTCCGAGCAGGAACACCTGGCCCATATCGAAAAAGAACTGCGTAAATACGTCGGCAAGGAACTCGATGAAGCCGTGGCCGCGCGCTTCCTGGCGCGCCTGGCGTATGTGCACGTCGACTTCATGAACGCCGCCGATTATGTCGCCCTGGCCGAAAAGGTCGGTGCCGAACAACGCCTGATCGCCTACTTCGCCACCCCGGCGGCGGTGTATGGCGCGATCTGCGAGAACCTCGCCAAGGTCGGCCTGGCGGACAACACCCGCGTGGTGCTGGAAAAACCTATTGGCTCGGACCTGGAGTCCTCGCGCAAGGTCAACGACGCCGTGGCGCAGTTTTTCCCGGAAAACCGCACCTACCGCATCGACCACTACCTGGGCAAAGAAACCGTACAGAACCTGATCGCGCTGCGTTTCGCCAACAGCCTGTTCGAAACCCAGTGGAACCAGCACTACATTTCCCACGTGGAAATCACCGTGGCCGAGCAGGTCGGTATCGAAGGCCGTTGGGGTTATTTCGACAAGGCCGGCCAGCTGCGCGACATGATCCAGAACCACCTGTTGCAGCTGCTGTGCCTGATCGCCATGGACCCACCGGCCGACCTGTCCGCCGACAGCATCCGTGACGAGAAGGTCAAGGTGCTCAAGGCACTGGCGCCGATCAGTCCGGAAGGCCTGACCACCCAGGTGGTGCGCGGCCAGTACATCGCCGGCTACAGCGCCGGCAAGCCGGTGCCGGGTTACCTCGAAGAAGAAAATTCCAACACCCAGAGCGACACCGAGACGTTTGTCGCCCTGCGTGCCGATATCCGCAACTGGCGTTGGGCCGGCGTGCCGTTCTACCTGCGTACCGGCAAACGCATGCCGCAAAAACTGTCGCAGATCGTCATCCACTTCAAGGAACCGTCCCACTACATCTTCGCCCCCGAGCAGCGCCTGCAGATCAGCAACAAACTGATCATCCGCCTGCAGCCGGACGAAGGTATTTCCTTGCGTGTGATGACCAAAGAGCAAGGCCTGGACAAGGGCATGCAACTGCGCAGCGGCCCGCTGCAACTGAATTTTTCCGACACCTATCGCAGCGCGCGGATTCCCGATGCCTACGAGCGGTTGTTGCTGGAAGTAATGCGCGGCAATCAGAACCTGTTTGTTCGCAAAGATGAAATCGAAGCCGCGTGGAAGTGGTGTGACCAGTTGATCGCCGGGTGGAAAAAATCCGGTGATGCGCCCAAGCCGTATGCGGCGGGGTCCTGGGGGCCGATGAGCTCGATTGCACTGATCACGCGGGATGGGAGGTCGTGGTATGGCGATATCTGAATTGAAACTGCCTCAGGGCGTGACAGCCCATGAGTACCGCACGCCGGTGTTGCTGGCCGATGGGCTGGCCAATGACGTTGCCGAGCAACTGCGTGCGGCCATCAGTGCGCGTGGCGAAGCGACCCTGGTCGTGTCCGGCGGCCGCAGCCCCGTGGCGTTTTTCCAGAACCTGGCCAAGCAAGGCCTGGACTGGTCCAAGGTGACTATCACCCTGGCCGACGAGCGCTGGGTGCCGGTGGAACACGCCGACAGCAATGCCGGCCTGTTGAAGAAGTATTTGCTCCAGGGCCCGGCGGCCAAGGCCAGGTTCCTCAGCCTGTACAACGTTGCCGCGAACCTTGAAGACGCCGCCGAACTGGCCGATCGCCAGTTGGCAGAGCTGCCCGCTATCGATGTGCTGGTACTCGGCATGGGCGATGACGGCCACACCGCATCGCTGTTCCCCAACAGCCCGAACCTGGGCGAGGCGCTCAAGCCCGACGGCACCCGCCGTTGCTGGCCGATGCTGGCGCCGACCGTGCCGCACCAGCGCCTGACCATGAGTCGTGCGCTGCTGGCCACGGCCCATTACACCGTGCTGTCGATTTCCGGCAGTTCGAAATTGACCACCTTGAGCGCCGCGCTGGCCAGTGATGACGTTGCTGCCATGCCGATTCGCGCGTTTTTGCAACCTACTTTAGAGATTTACTGGTGCCCATGAGCCAAGGATCAGCCGCTATGAAAAGCCCTCAACCGACCGTGTCCATGGCGGATAAAGTTGCCTTGATCGACAGCCTCTGCGCCAAGGCGCGGATCCTGCCGGTGATCACCATCGCCCGCGAACAGGACATCCTGCCGCTGGCTGATGCCCTGGCAGCCGGCGGTTTGACCGCATTGGAAGTGACCCTGCGTTCCGAGTTCGGCCTCAAGGCCATTCAGGTACTGCGCGAGCAACGCCCTGAACTGTGCACCGGTGCCGGCACCGTGCTCGACCGCCACATGCTCGAAGCGGCCGAGGTGGCGGGTTCGCAATTTATCGTCACGCCCGGTATTACCCGCGACCTGCTCGAAGCCTCGGTGCACAGCCCGATCCCGCTGCTGCCCGGCATCAGCAATGCCTCCGGCATCATGGAAGGCTATGGCCTGGGTTATCGCCGCTTCAAGCTGTTCCCGGCGGAAGTCAGCGGCGGCGTTGCAGCGATCAAGGCCCTGGGCGGCCCGTTTGGCGAAGTTAAATTCTGCCCGACTGGCGGCGTTGGCCCGGCCAACATCAAAAACTACATGGCGTTGAAAAACGTGATGTGCGTGGGCGGTAGCTGGATGCTGGACCCTGAATGGGTCAAGAACGGCGACTGGGCCCGTATCCAGGAAGTCACCGCACAGGCGCTGGCGCTGCTGGACTGAGCTGATTTACCGAATCGTTGTTGCTGTGCTTAACGGCATTTTTGCGGTGCACTTGGTCGGTGTACCGCTTTTTTTTGCCTGCAAAAAACTCACATTCAACGCCGATCAACTGTGGGAGCGGGTTTGCTCGCGAATGCGGTGGTTCAGTTGCATATTCATCGACTGACACACCGTGTTCGCGAGCAAGCCCGCTCCCACACAAGCCAGCTCCCACAGGTTTAATCTGCGTTTAGTTCGGCGATGGCATTAACCAACACATCCATGTCCGCAGCCGACGTCACCAACCCCGGTGTCACACGAATACAGCTGCCAAACGCCGCGCCCGAGCGAGTGGTAGTAAACAAGCCATAGTCCTTGAGCAACCGATCTGCCATCTCCTGCTGTTCCCGCCCAGTAAACTTGAACGCCGTAATCGCGCAATACAGCCGCGGATCATCCGGCGTCAGCACTTCAATCCCCTGCAACCCGCGTACCTGGCTGACCCAGCGATCACGCAGGTAATTGACCCGCGCGCCCTTGGCCGCCGAGCCGCCCAGGTTGCGATGCTCCTCCAGCACCAGCGGCAAGGTCATCAACGCCGGAAAATTCGGCGTGCTGTAGGACGTGCGCGCACGCACGTCGCTGGCCGGGTAGTGAAATTCACCCATGTCCGGGTCGATATCGGCCAGGCGCTCCGGGGCGATATACAGAAAGCCCAGGGTCAGCGGCGCACCGATCCATTTATGCAGGTTGAACCCGGCGAATTGAATGCCCAGCTCAGCGAGGTTGAATTCAATCTGGCCCAACGCATGGGCGCCATCCAGAATTACGTCCACGCCATGCTCACGGGCCGCCTTGGCGATGGCTGCCACGGGCATCACCAGGCCGGTGCGGTGGGTGACATGGGTCAGCGCCATCAACTTGAGGCGCGGGTACTGCGCGAATGCATCGCGATAGGTCTGCACCAGGCTGTCGAAACTGGCCGGGTGAGTGTGGGCAAGTTCGACGACTTCCACGCCGCGAACACCGGCCAGCCAGCGCATGGCGCCTTTGACCGTGTCGTACTCCAGATCACTGATCAGCACCTGATCGCCCGGCCGCAGGCCGTTGTAGTTACGGATCAACGACTGCAAAGCCTCGGTGGCGTTGCGGGTGAAGGCGATTGCCTCCGGGTCTGCATCGATCAACCCGGCCAGTTGCCGACGGATCTCGACGTTGTCACCTTGCTCGAAGCGCTGGCGCACATACAGCGAGTTGCTGCGGTTGATAAAGGCCACATGCTCCAGATACTGCGCGCGTACAGCACGGCTCATGCGCCCGAAGTAGCCGTTTTCCAGATTGATCGGGCCGGGCTCCAGCTCATAGCGCTGGGCGATGGCGTGCCAGTGACGTTCGTTGTCCGCATTCCTTGGCATAGCAGGCGCTCTTTAATGACGGGGGGCAGGTTTGCCGTGTTTTACGCGCAGCGGCTCCAGCAGTTCGGACAGGCCGTTGTGGTCGATTTCCTGCATCAAGGCGAGCAAACCGCCCAGCTCGCCGTGTGGAAAACCTTCACGGGCGAACCAATTCAGGTAAGGGCCGGGCAGGTCGGCGATGATCCGGCCCTTGTACTTGCCGAAGGGCATTTCGCGGGTGATCAGCAATTCGAGTTTTTCGGGGTTCATGGTCTTCAGGGGCTGGAGTCGAGACCTTGGAAAATACAGGCATTCTGCATGAAGGCCAAATGACAGATCATGCAAATAACGTACATACAGATGGTTCAATATTTCGTAAGTCTTTGAAAAATATCAATAAAATAGTTTTTCAAAAGCTGGCACGGGCGCTGCAATCATTAAGACAACCTTCTTAACCCGCACAAGGAATTGAAAAATGACTGACATCAATAAAGAATCGATCTCCGTACTCAACGACCTGATCGAGACCAGCAAAGACGGCCAGAAAGGCTTCGCGACTTGTGCTGAAGACATCAAGCATCCGGAGCTGAAAGCGCTGTTCCAGAAACGCTCCGCCGATTGCGCCACTGCCGCAGCCGAGTTGCAAACAGCTGTGCGTGCCCTGGGTGGCGATCCGGAAGAATCCGGTTCGGTTGCCGGCGCTCTGCACCGTGGTTGGGTCGACGTGAAGTCGATGGTCACCGGTAAAGATGAAGAGGCAGTACTGAACGAAGCCGAGCGCGGTGAAGACCACGCCCTGAAGGCTTACAAGGAAGCGATCGAGAAGATCAACAAGCACAACCTGCTGGGTATTCGTGACTTGGTTGAGCGTCAGTTCCACGGCGCACAACGCAACCACGACCAGGTGAAAGCCCTGCGTAACCAGGCTCGCGCTAACTCTTAAGCCCAGTGCTGTAACCCAATAATGTGGGAGCGGGCTTGCTCGCGAATACGGAGTGTCAGTCAACATCTAAGGTGACTGATCCACCGCTTTCGCGAGCAAGCCCGCTCCCACATTTGTTTTGTATTAACGTTGAAACTGCTCTCAGCCAATGCTGATCGGCGGCAGCTCAGTCAACGTAACAACCTGCTGCTTGCGCGGCGCAAGAATTTCCGCCTCACCGTCCACCACCAGCTCATCGCGCTGGTTGAATACACGGGTGGCGATGCGCACACGAAACTTGGGCAATTTCTCCAGAATTTCCAGGCGCACGGTCAAGGTGTCGCCGATTTTTACCGGCTTCTGGAAGCTCATCTGCTGGCCGATATAGATGGTGCCCGGCCCAGGCAGCTCGCAGGCAACGGCTGCACTGATCAGCGCGCCGCTGAACATGCCATGGGCGATACGCTCCTTGAAAATGGTCGCCTTGGCGTACTCGGCATCCAGGTGCACCGGGTTGTGGTCGCCGGACATCGCCGCGAACAACTGGATATCGCGCTCTTCGACGGTCTTGCTGTAGCTGGCGGTCTGGCCGACTTCGAGGGCTTCGTATGGGGTGTTGGTAACCTGGGTCATCTAAAGGTGCATCCTGTGGCTAATCGGTAATTTAATAGGTTGATTTTAAAGGAAAAAATTATTCGCAGCGCGCCGGCCTGCGTAATGTCAGGGCGTGGTCGAGCCACTGCAGCACATCCGCTGTCACTTCATCGCGGTTGGTTTCGTTGAACACTTCATGACGCGCCTGCGGGTAGATAGTCAATTGCAGGTTCTGGCAGCCGGCCTCACGCAGCGCATGGGCCAGGCTTTTGAGACGCTTGCCTTCACTCACCGGATCACATTCGCCGCCCATCACCATAATCGGCAGGCCCGGATCGATCTGTGCGAGGTTGGACGCTTTGCTGATTTGCTGCAAGCCGCCGAGCAGGTCGACCCACAGTTGGTTGGTGCAGCGAAAGCCGCACAACGGGTCATTGATGTACTTGTCCACCTCCAGCGGGTCGCGGCTGAGCCAGTCAAACGCGGTACGGTTGGGTTTGAACGCCTTGTTGAATGAGCCGAACGACAGAAAGTCGATCAATGCACTGCGCCCGCGCAGGCCTTGGCGCGCGCGCTCCAGTCGGGCAATGACGCCGGCGGCGCGGTACAGCGCCACCGGTTGGAAATTCGAGCCGCTGAGAATCGCCCCATTCAGGCTCGCGCTATGGTGCAGCAGGTACGCCTGGGCGATATAGCTGCCCATGCTGTGCCCCAGCAGGATGATCGGCAGGCCCGAATGCTGCTGGCCGATGTGCTGGTTGAGGCTGGCCAGGTCGCCCACCACTTTATTCCAGCCATCCTTTTCGGCGTACAGCCCCAGCGTGCCCTCGTCGGCTGTGCGGCCATGGCCGCGTTGGTCCGGCGCGTACAGGCCGTAGCCGGCTGCGCACAAAGACTCGGCCAGGCGTGCATAGCGCGCGCTGTGCTCGGCCATGCCGTGGGACAGCATGATCATGGCCTTGGCGGGCCCGTCCGGCAGCCATTGATTGACGTACAGGCGGCTGCGGTCATTCGCGGTCAGCCAGAAGGTGCTGTGGTTCATAGCGCTTCCTTTGCTCAGGGTCGTTGCAGTGTATAGCTCATCTGGCCGGGTCTGGTGTATCTGCCTACACGTTAGGGGCAAGATTCATACAATAAATGACACAGTTGCGCGTATTTGCCTGTTTGGCCATAGCTGCTAACGTCCCCAAAGCTCCGCTTTTTATACCAATGAGAAAGCGGCCGGACACACTCAGGTACGAGGACAAGAATAATGCAACCTGATTTCTGGAATGACAAACGCGCGGCGGGCGTTCCCAATGACATCGACCTCACTACCTACAAATCGGTGATTGAGGTCTTTGAACGCTCCTGCAAGGCCTTTGCCGACCGTCCGGCATTCAGCAACATGGGCATCACCCTGACCTACGCCGAGCTTGAGCGCCAAAGTGCCGCGTTCGCCGGCTACCTGCAAAACCACACCGACCTCAAGCCCGGCGAGCGCATCGCGGTGCAGATGCCCAACGTGTTGCATTACCCGATTGCGGTGTTCGGCGCGCTGCGCGCCGGGTTGATCGTGGTCAACACCAACCCGCTGTACACCCCGCGTGAGATGCGCCATCAGTTCAAGGACGCCGGCGTGCGCGCGCTGGTCTACCTCAACCTGTTCGGTTCGCGGGTGCAGGACGTGTGCACCGACACCGAGATCGACTACCTGATCGAAGCCAGGATGGGCGACTTCATGCCCGCCGCCAAAGGCTGGCTGGTCAACACCGTGGTCGACAAGGTCAAGAAAATGGTCCCGGCCTACAGCCTGCCACGCGCGGTGTCGTTCAAGCGCGCCTTGCGCATGGGCGCGGGCCAGGCGGTGGTTCGCCATCCGGTGACCCTGGATGATATCGCCGTGCTGCAATACACCGGCGGCACCACTGGCCTGGCCAAGGGCGCGATGCTCACCCACGGCAACCTGGTAGCGAACATGCAGCAGGCACGGGCGTGTATGTCCCAGGTCACCGATGACGGCCAGCCGCTGGTGAAAGAAGGCCAGGAGGTGATGATCGCGCCGCTGCCGCTGTACCACATCTATGCCTTCACAGCGAACTGCATGTGCATGATGGTGACCGGTAACCACAACGTGCTGATCACCAACCCACGTGACATCGGCGGGTTTATCAAGGAGCTGAAAAAGTGGCGGTTCTCCTGCCTGCTCGGGCTGAACACGCTGTTCGTGGCGCTCATGGATCACCCCGATTTCAAGACCCTGGATTTCTCCCATCTGAAGATCACCAACTCGGGTGGCACTGCGCTGGTCAAGGCCACGGCCGAGCGCTGGAAGGCACTCACCGGTTGCTCCATCGGCGAAGGCTACGGCCTCACCGAAACCTCGCCGGTGGCCAGCACCAACCCTTATGGAAGCCAGTCGCGGCTGGGTACCGTGGGCATTCCAGTGCCGGGTACGGCCATGAAGGTGATTGATGATGAAGGCCGCGAGTTGCCCTTGGGCGAGCGCGGCGAGCTGTGCATCAAAGGCCCGCAGGTGATGAAGGGCTATTGGCAGCAACCCGTGGCCACCGCCGAGACCCTCGACGCCGAAGGCTGGCTCAAAACCGGCGATATCGCGGTGATCGGCGCCGATGGTTTTGTCAGCATCGTCGATCGCAAGAAAGACCTGATCATCGTCTCGGGCTTCAATGTGTACCCCAACGAGATCGAAGACGTGGTGATGGCGCATCCGGCAGTGGCCAACTGCGCGGTGATCGGCGTACCGGACGAGCGCACCGGCGAGGCGGTGAAGCTGTTTGTAGTGGCGCGCGCCCAGGGCGTGAGCGTTGATGAGTTGAAGGCGTACTGCAAGACCAACTTCACCGGGTACAAGGTGCCCAAGCACATTGTGTTGCGTGAGTCGTTGCCGATGACGCCGGTGGGCAAGATTCTGCGCAGGGAGCTGCGCGACATCGCCTGAGCTTGAATTGAAATGCAATCAAACATGTGGGAGCGGGCTTGCTCGCGAATGCGGTGTATCAGTCACTAGAGGTATCGACTGAACCACCGCATTCGCGAGCAAGCCCGCTCCCACATTTGGGCCGCGTTTATCCTGGGAAGGCCCATTCCAGAGCCGTTTCCTGGCTTATAGAATCTTTGCTCTAAAAATGACTATTAGATATTCTTGAGTCATGTTTATGACTGTAGGGCCTTCTTTTGGCTCTAGGCGGCCCTTGGCAAAGCTGCTACTCTCGGCGCGCTTTGTGACTTCTCGGCCTGCTTGAAAGCGCCAGACTCACCTAAAAAAACATACACCAATAATAATCGCATCAAATGCGATGATGAATTCGCGTCGCTGAGGAGTGGGCTTCCATGAACGAAGACTTTTGGAAGGATAAGTACCCCGCCGGGATTGCTGCAGACATCAATCCAGACGAGTATCAGAATATTCAGGCGGTACTGAAACAGTCCTGCCAGCGCTTCGCTGACAAACCGGCTTTCAGCAACCTGGGCAAGACCATCACCTACGGTGAACTGTACGAATTGTCCGGCGCCTTCGCCGCCTACCTGCAACAGCATACCGACTTGAAGCCCGGCGATCGAATCGCCGTGCAACTGCCCAACGTCCTGCAATACCCGGTTGCCGTGTTTGGCGCCATCCGTGCTGGCCTGATCGTGGTCAACACCAACCCGCTGTACACCGCGCGGGAAATGGAACACCAATTCAATGATTCCGGGGCCAAGGCCCTGGTTTGCCTGGCGAACATGGCGCACCTGGCTGAAAAAGTCGTGCCCAAGACCGCCGTCAAGCACGTGATCGTCACCGAAGTCGCTGACCTGTTGTCGCCGTTCAAGCGCCTGCTGATCAACAGCGTCATCAAGTACGTAAAGAAAATGGTCCCGGCCTATCACTTGCCCAAGGCGATCAAGTTCAACGACGTGCTGGCCAAGGGGCACGGCCAACCGGTTAACGACGCCAGCCCGGCCAGCAGCGATGTGGCCGTGCTGCAATACACCGGTGGCACCACCGGCGTGGCCAAGGGCGCGATGCTCACCCACCGCAACCTTGTCGCCAACATGTTGCAGTGCAAGGCGCTGATGGGCTCCAACCTCAACGAAGGCTGCGAGATCCTGATCACGCCGCTGCCGCTGTACCACATCTATGCGTTCACCTTTCATTGCATGGCGATGATGCTGATCGGCAACCACAACATCCTGATCAGCAACCCGCGCGACCTGCCGGCGATGGTCAAGGAACTGTCGAAGTGGAAGTTCAGCGGCTTTGTCGGCTTGAACACGCTGTTCGTGGCGCTGTGCAATAACGAGGCGTTCCGCAAGCTGGACTTCTCCGCACTCAAAGTGACCTTGTCGGGCGGCATGGCCCTGCAACTGGCGGCTGCCGAGCGCTGGAAAGCCGTGACCGGCTGTGGCATCTGCGAAGGTTACGGCATGACCGAAACCAGCCCGGTGGCCACCGTCAACCCGATCCAGCATATCCAGATCGGCACCATCGGCATTCCGGTGCCATCCACGGTGTGCAAAGTCATCGCCGACGACGGCACCGAGTTGGCACTGGGTGAAACCGGCGAGCTGTGTGTGAAAGGCCCGCAGGTGATGAAGGGCTATTGGTTGCGCGACGACTCCACCGCCGAAATGCTCGACAGCGAAGGCTGGTTGAAGACCGGTGACATCGCTATCATCCAGCAAGACGGCTACATCCGCATTGTCGACCGCAAGAAAGACATGATTCTGGTCTCCGGTTTCAACGTCTACCCCAATGAGCTGGAAGACGTGCTGACAAGCCTGCCGGGCGTGCTGCAATGTGCGGCCATCGGTGTACCGGATGAAAAGTCCGGTGAGCACATCAAGATTTTTATCGTGGTCAAGCCAGGGGCGACCCTGACCAAGGACCAGGTGATGGAACACATGCGCGCCAATGTCACCGGCTACAAGGTGCCCAAGGCCGTGGAGTTCCGCGATGTATTGCCGACCACCAACGTGGGCAAGATCCTGCGCCGAGAGTTGCGTGATGAAGAGCTGAAGAAGCTCGGTCTTAAAAAGTAACCGATAAAAAACCCCGCTGATGCGGGTTTTTTTATGGCTGCTGATCTTTCAGCATTGAAATACATTCCAAATGTGGGAGCGGGCTTGCTCGCGAATGCGGTGAGTCAGCGACACATCCGGTGACTGACACTCTGCATTCGCGAGCAAGCCCGCTCCCACATTTTGCTCCGTTTTCCTACAAGGCGAACTGCGCAAAGCCCACGCCAGCACCCGCCGGGCGCACATCCTTCAAGAACGAATCCTTATCCGCGCTCAGCTCCAGGGTAATCTCCGGCTTGCGCTTGCCCGCATTGCGCACCACCAGCCCTTCGATGTGTTCGCGCAGGAACGCCGTTGGCACCTTCAGGTGCAGCAACTGGTCCGTCTCGGCGTTGTGCATCAACAAGTGAACCCACTCGTACTGGCCCACACCAATGCGCACCAGCGGCAGGTCGAACCACCAGATGTTGCGTTTGCTGTCCAGGTCGGTGAAGTGGCAGTTGTTGACGCCGAGTACGGCACCGCCCAGTTCCTGGTTTCTGCGGGCGATGGCCTGTGCTTTATTGAGTTTCATAACCTTCCTACGGGATCTGTTATTCAGCGTTATAGCCTGAATGTGCCGGGCATTCTCGTGGGTTGGCGGCAAAACATAAAGCCAAACCTGTCGCCGGCGATGAAATGCGTGATGAAAATAATTGAAACTCTGCCGAACGGCCGCCGGTCAATCTTTAGGTAGTGACCAAAACCCTTGATTGTTCTTTCGGAGAAATACCATGAGCAGCACATCGGATAAGGCAAAAGGTTTGGCCAATGAAGCCGTTGGTAACATCAAGCAAGGCGTTGGCAAAGTGACTGGCAACGACAAACTGCGCGCTGAAGGCGTGGTTCAGGAAAAGAAAGGCGAAGTGCAGAAAGCTGTCGGCGACACCAAAGATGCGGTAAAAAAAGCCGTCAAGTAAGACTGAATCGCCGGCTGGATTCATGCAGCCCGACGGCCATCCACGGATGGCCGTTTTTGTGTAAAACGTGCAACTAAAGTTTGGAAATTGTTTCAAAGTCGCCAAATGGGCTACTTTGATGTAGAAAACGGCCCCTGAGTCGCCCACGACCTCACCCTTTTGCGGCGAAAGGAGACGCTATGATTTTTCCGGTACTAGACGGCCTCAAGCTCCACAAAGTGCTGGTGCGCACCGTCAAGGAATTCGTCGATGACGAAATGCCCACCTACGCCTCGGCACTGGCCTACCAGATGCTGTTCTCGCTGTTTCCCTTCCTGCTGTTCCTGATTGCCCTGATCGGTTTCCTGCACCTGCCGGACTTTTTCACCTGGCTGCGCATGCAGTCGGAACTGGTGTTGCCGCCCCAGGCGCTGGAGCAGGTCAACCCGGTGATCGACCAGTTGCAGCAGTCCAAGGGCGGTTTGCTCTCGGTGGGTATCGTCATCGCGCTGTGGACCGCCTCGGCCGGCGTGCGCCTGATGATGAGTGCGATGAACGCCGCCTATGACGTGGTTGAAGGCCGGCCGATCTGGAAGCGCTTCCCGCTGTCGATTTTCTACACCGTCGGCATCGCCGGCATGCTGCTCGCTGCTGCCGCACTGATGGTGCTCGGGCCGCAGGTGATGGAATGGCTCGCCGGGCAGATCGGCATGCAGGAATTCGTGGTCACCTTATGGACCATCCTGCGCTGGCCCTTGATCGTGATTCTGCTGATGTTCGCCGTGGCCCTCATGTACTACGTGATGCCCGATGTGGAGCAGAAATTCCGCTTTATCACCCCAGGCTCAGTGTTGGCCGTGGTGGTGTGGATCATCGCCTCACTGGGCTTTGGTTATTACGTCAAAACCTTTGCCGACTACAACGCCATGTATGGCAGTATCGGTGCGATCATCGTCCTGCTCCTGTACTTCTATATTTCCGCCGCCGTGTTGTTGCTCGGCGCGGAGATGAATGCCGTCATCGAACACATGTCGGCAGAAGGCAAGGACCCAGGGGAAAAGGAATTCGATGAAGACAACCACACGGATGAAAAACAGCACGTCTCAGGCCTAGGCCGGGACCACTCCAAGCCCACTACCGATGAAGTCTGATCGATGATCCGTGAAATCCTGAAAATGGGCGACGAGCGCCTGCTGCGTATCGCGCCACCGGTTCCGCCCGAAATGTTCGACAGCCCTGAGCTGTGGCAATTGATTGATGACATGTTCCAGACCATGGAACACGTCGGCGGTGTCGGCCTCGCCGCTCCGCAAATCGGTGTGGACCTGCAGCTTGTTATCTTTGGTTTCGAGGCCAGCGAACGCTACCCGGATGCGCCGCCGGTGCCGCAGACCATCCTGATCAACCCGCTGATCACGCCGCTCAGCCCGGTGCTGGAAGAAGGTTACGAAGGTTGCCTGTCGGTGCCCGGCCTGCGTGGCGCGGTCGACCGTTACCAGCAGATTCGCTACGAGGGTTTCGACCCCAAGGGCGAGCCGATCGTGCGCGTTGCCGATGGCTTCCATGCACGGGTGGTGCAGCATGAATGCGATCACCTGATCGGCCGGTTGTACCCCTCGCGGATTACCGACTTCAGCAAGTTCGGGTTTATCGAAGTGATGTTCCCGGATATGGATCCCACCGCTGACGAGTAATTATCAGACGGGACGCGATTAAAAAATGTGGGAGCGGGCTTGCTCGCGAATGCGGTGGGTCAGTCAGTAAATACATCAACTGACACACCGTATTCGCGAGCAAGCCCGCTCCCACATTTGGAATGCATTCCAAACAGAGTTATCGGGCGGGTTTGATAAACCGCAACGTCATCCGATCCGACTCCCCAATCGCCAGATACCTGGCCTTATCCTGCTCCCCATAGCGCAACGACGGCGGCAACGTCCACACGCCGCCCGGGTAATCCTTGGTGTCCTTGGGGTTGGCATTCACCTCGCTCTGCCCAGCCAGCTTGAACCCGGCATCCGTCGCCAGCTTCACCACCTGCGCGGTGGTCAGGTAGCCACTGTCCTTGATCGCTTCCAGGTCCGCGCCGTCTTTGGCCCGGTGATCTTCCACGCCCAGCACACCGCCGGGTTTGAGCACCGTGTAGAACGCACTGAAGGTCGCCGGAGCGGTGCCCGCGTCTACCCAGTTATGCACATTGCGAAAGGTCAGCACGGCGTCCACCGAAGCCGGTTTGCCGAACACCGGGGCCTTGGGGTTGAACTCGACGACTTGGGCCTTGGCATAGCGCGCAGGGTCGGCGGCGAATTTGTTTTTCAGGTTCTGTTCGGACGTCGCTGCATAAGCGCTAGTGCTGGCGGCTTGCACGGCGGCGATGTAATGCCCGTGATCCTTAAGCAGTGGCGCGAGAATTTCGCTGAACCAACCGCCGCCCGGGGTGATCTCGATCACGCTCTGTTTGGCGCTCAGGCCAAAGAACTCCAGGGTTTGCTGCGGGTGGCGATAACCGTCACGCGCGCTGTTGGCCGGGTCGCGCCAACTGCCGGCCAACACGCTGGCGTATTGCTCGGTGGTAATCGGCGCGTCCGCTGCGTGGCTGAATGCCGGAAAGAGCAGGGCGGTGAGGGACAAAGCTGCAAGCGTGTTTTTCATGATCATCCTGTAAGGGGCCACTGTGCTGTCGAGGCTAGCACGGGCCTTGCACGGGTCGATCACACATTATCCGCAGTGGTCCTTCCTAAAGGTTCTAAGCCCATGGCGATCATTGGCTTGTTGCGTTTGTAGCGCACCAAACGCTCGCTTAAAGATTGAGGCAGGGTAGTTTCCTGGGTGAAACCCATGCGCTGATACAACCCTTCCAGGTCTGGATGGCACAGCAACCACACCGTGCCTTCCACATCGGCCGCTGCCGCAGCAATCAACCGCGCTGCCAACCCTTGGCCGCGATACGCCGGGTCGACAAACACGCCGGTCAACCATTGCCCACCCACCACCGGCGTCAGGCACAGCCCTGCGACAATCTCGCTGTCGCGCGCCACCCACAAGCGGCCGCCCTTGAGCGCCTTCATCGACGAATTATGGCTGCGGTAAAACTTGTTCAGCAGTGGCCACAATGGCTCTGCCAGCAATTGGAGGTGCAGTTCGGGCATGGTGTGTGGGCAACGTAATCAAGGGCCGCCGATTATAAGCGCCTTCTGCCGAGCAATAGGTGGTATACCCAGTGTTACATCCCCTTCACGTGGAGCATGCATCATGGCCAAAGGTATGGATTCAAAGAAAGCCGCGAAGAAAAAACCGGCAAAGACCGCCGATGAAAAACGCGCCGATAAAAAAACCAAGAAGTCCGAAGCCGGCCTGTTCGGCCACTGAGTTACAAGCTTAGAACCAAACGATCTGCAAGATTTTTGCGTCTCGCTGCACAGAGCAGGAAACACCTGCTCTGAGCTGCCGATGGCCAACTATCTTGATCTGACCCAACGCCGGGAAATCGAAGCCCTGGCACGCAGTTTTACTGCAATCACCGAATGGCCGACCTGGCTGTTGCTGATCGGCGTATACGCCGGCTGGTTCGCCGTGATCCTCGCCAGCCACTGGCTGGGCCTGTGGCTGAGCACTGTGTTGCTGATCCCGCTGGTGACGCTCTGGCTGTCGGTGCAACACGAATTGCTGCATGGCCATCCCACCCGTTCGCTTCTGATCAACAAACTGCTCGGCTACGCGCCTTTTGCCGTGTGGTATCCCTACACGTTGTACCGCGACAGTCACCTGTTGCATCACAACGATGAAGACCTGACCCTGCCGGGCATCGACCCGGAAAGCCGCTACCTCAATCAACACCAGTGGGATAACAGCTCGTTGCTCCAGCGCGGCGTGCACTGGCTGACCAAAACCGTACTCGGCCGTTTTCTGCTGGCAGCGCCGCTGGCCATCGCCCGATTGGCGCGTCATCAATTCCAGCGCCTGCCCCAGGTGTGGCCGATGTGGCTGGCCCACGGCGGCGTGACCATCCTGATGCTGAGCTTTATCGCCCACTACAGCACACTTCCGGTATGGCATTACTTGCTGCTGGTGACCGCGCCAGCCTTGTCCCTGGCGTCGATCCGTTCCTACTATGAACACCGCCCGCACCTGCAGCCGGAACAGCGTACGGTGCTCAACGAAGCGTCCTGGCCGTGGACCTGGCTGTTCCTCAATAACAACCTGCACCTGGTGCACCACGACTTGCCCAAGTTGCCCTGGTATCTGTTGCCCACGGTCTACCGGGCGCGACGTGAACAATGGGTGGCGCGCAGCGGCGGTTTTCTGGTGCAGGGTTATGGTCAGTTGATCAGCCGCCACGGCCTCAAGGCCATCGACAGCCCAAGGCACCCTTTTGCGTGAGAGACGACCATGAGTGACCACTACGCCGAGTTGTTGATGTACGTCGCGCCCGCAGCGGTGCAACAGGCCAACCAACAATGGCTCGCGCGCATTTTCGAGCGCCTGAACCTGACGCGCCGCAACGCTGACCACCTCGACCTGCACGGCCTGTGGCTGGCGCCCGAGCTGCTGGTGACCCAAACCTGCGGCTACCCGCTGATGACCCAACTGCGCGGCAAAGTGCGCGTGATCGGCCGCCCGCGCTACGAGCTGGCCCACAGCAGCCAGGGCGAACATTGCAGCCTGCTGCTGACCCGCGAGGACAACCCGCTTAACGAACTGGCGGACTTCTGCGACAGTCGCGGCGTGATCAACGGCCACGACTCCAACAGCGGTATGAACCTGCTGCGTGAACGCCTTGCACCGCTGCAACGCGACGGTCGTTTCTTCGCCAGCGTCGGCATCAGCGGTGCCCATCGTGAAAGCCTGCGCTGGCTGCGCGAAGGCCGCGCCGACCTCGCCGCCATCGACAGCGTGACCTACGACTACCTCGCCCGTTTCGCCCCCGAAGAAGTGGCGGGGCTGCGCATCGTCACGCACAGCGCACCGAGCCCGACGTTGCCCTTCATCGGCCCGCTGCACTTGAGCGATGAGCAAGCGGCGCACATTCGTGAGGTGATGAATCAGGCGTTGCAGGATTTACCGCACGTGGTCGCAACCCTGGGCATCCAGGCAGTTCTGCCTGCCAGCGAAGACGACTACCACGTCCTGCTGAACTATCAACAAGCCGCCGCCACCGCCGGTTACCCGCACCTGCGCTGATCGCTGATCGTTCCCACGCTCCGCGTTACGCGTTCAGGAGCAGACGCAGAGCGTCCAGGGATGCATTCCCACGCAGAGCGTGGGAACGATCAGCGTGCGAACAATCGGTTATATAAGAATGCCTTTTAAATATTATTAAAGAATAAGAAGCCTTGCTAGGATCGCTCCACCGGAACACCGGACATAACGTGCAACCAACTCAGATGGAGCCACTATGTCCGGCGCCGACACTTCTCACAGCGATTACGTGGGCGGATTGTTCCGCAGTCATTACGACTGGCTGTGCAGCCGTTTGCACCGCCACCTCGATTCTCGCGCACATGCCGAAGACATCGCCGCCGACACCTTTGTCCAGTTGCTGAGTTCGCCCGGCGTGCTGCCGATCCGTCAGCCTCGCGCCTTGCTTACCACCATCGCCCAGCGCTTGATGTACCAACTGTGGCGTCGCCGTGACCTGGAACGTGCCTACCTCGACGCCCTGGACAACGACGAAACGTGCAACGCACCGTCGCCCGAAGACCTTGCGCAAATGCTCGAAGCCCTGCAGGCCATCGACCAACTGCTCGACGGCTTGCCCGCCAAGGTCAAGGCGACCTTTTTGCTCTCGCAACTCAATGGCCTGACCTATCCCGAGATCGCCGCCGAGCTGGGTATTTCCCAACGTTCGGTCAGCGACTACATGGCCCGCGCCCTCAACCGTTGCCTGCGGCTGTGCCTGGAATGAACGACGCCCTGATCGACAGCGCCACGCGCTGGTACGTGCTGTTGCGTTCGGGCCAGGCCACGGCGGCCGACTGGCAGCGCTATCACCAGTGGCGCGCAGCCGACCCGCGCCATGATGCGTTGTGCCAGCAACTGGAAGCGCGCCTGGGCGTGTTTCAGATTCCCCAGGCTCAGGGCATCAGCGGCAAGGTCTTGCAGCAGGCGCTGGATGCGCCTTCCAGCCGTCGCCAGGTGTTGCAGATCGCGTTGGCGGGCGCAGGCGTGGCCATCGGCGCCGTGCTGCTGGCCAAACCCGTAGGCCTGTCGGAACTGACCGCCGACATCCGCACCGGCACCGGTGAGCGTCGCACCGTCACCTTGGCCGATGGCAGCGAGTTGCTGCTCAATGCGCAGAGCGCGGCGGATATCCAGTTCAACCCGCAGCAGCGCCTGGTGAGTCTGCGCGAAGGCGAGTTACTGGCCAAGGTTGCCAGCGACCGCAACCGCCCATTTTTGCTTCAGACCGACCAGGCGCGCCTGCACGCCTATGGCAACCGTTTTTTGGTGCGTGAGCGCGACGGGCAGGGCCAAGTCGTGGCGCTCAATGGCGCGGTACATATCGACAGCCAGAGCGGCGAGCGCCTGCAACTCGCCGCCGGCCATGCCGTGCATTACGACCGTGGCGGTTTCGGCCCGGTGCAGGCCAGTTCCTCCGGCGCCACCGCGTGGGTCGATGGCTTCCTGCAAGTGCGCGACCGCCCGCTGGCGGAAGTCATCGAGGCGTTGCGGCCGTATCACAACGGCGTGCTGCGCCTGGCCCCTGGCGTGGCCGGGCTGCGCGTCAGTGGTCTTTATCGGCTCGACAATCCACAGCAAATCCTCGACACCCTGGCGCGCACCTTGCCGATCCACATCACCCGTCGCACCGACCTGTGGGTGACCATCAATGCCGCCTGACGGATTCACTCAGTCCGTGTGGGAGCTGGCTTGCCTGCGATGGCATCGACTCGGTTCAACGGTCAGACCGAGTCGCCTGCATCGCAGGCAAGCCAGCTCCCACATTGACCGGGTTTTCATTTCTAAACCGGGTTCTAAGGACATAACCAAACGGTCTGCAAGTTTTGCCCCCGCCAACCCACATCACTCCCGTAAGCGCTGCGGGGAGCAGCGTTCTCGAGTTTCCTTGGGGGGAGCCAAAGTGAGTCAGTTCAACCGTGTGCCGCTTCGAACCTTTGCCCTGGTGCCGTTGGCCAGCCTGTTTTTGTCCTTTGCCGCCAGCGCCGAAGACGCGCGTCAGGTCTACCACATCGCCCCTGGCCCGCTGGATGAAGTGCTGCTGAACATCAGTCGCCAGAGCGGTCAGGTGATCTCTTTCACGCCGCAACTGGGGCACTATTCTTCGGCTCAGGTTGACGGCTCATTGTCGGCGCAACAGGCAGTGGACGCCGCACTCAAAGGCACCGGCCTGCAAGTGCAAGTCAGCCCGGACGGCGCATTTATCATCAAGGAAGGCGTGCCGGCCAGCAGCAGTGTGAAGGCCCAAACCAGCGCGGCCCAGGCACCGACCCTCGACCGCGTGGTCGCCATCGGCACCCGGCGCAGCGACGCCACGGCCCTGACCAGCAGCGCCCCGGTGGATGTGATCAACGCCGAAGAACTCAAGCAAACCGGCGCCACCAGCCTCAACCAGGCGCTGTTCCAGTTGCTGCCGTCGTTCAACTTCCCGCAGAACAACAGCGCCACCCGTGGGCAAGACCCCAAGGGTGCGTCGCTGCGTGGCCTGTCGCCCGACCAGACCCTGGTGCTGATCAACGGCAAGCGCCGTCACACCTCGGCAGTGGTGAATATTTCCGGTGGCGTACCGTTTATTGGCGCGCAGCCGGTGGACCTGGACATGATCCCCATCAGCGCCATCGACCACGTCGAAGTGCTGCGCGACGGGGCCTCGGCGCAGTACGGCTCCGACGCAGTGGCCGGCGTGGTCAACATTGTGCTCAAGGAGCGCGACAGCGGTGGCGGCATCAACACCCAACTGGGCAAATACGCCCAGGGCGACGGCTTCAGCAAGACCACCGACGGCTGGTACGGCATTGGCCTGCCGGGCGATGGTTTCCTGACCCTGAGCTTCAACACCCTGAACAACAAGCCCGATGATATCGGCGACAAATACGTCGCCGACGGCCAGGTACAAGACCCACGCTGGGGCGGTGCCGGGCGCGATAAATACAACCTGGCCGCCAACGCCGAAATCGGCCTCAACGACCAATGGCGCCTCTACAGCTTCGCCACGTTCGGCCAGGACACCTCGGTCAACAACACGCCGCCGTTACTGGCGAGCAGCCCGAACAATGTGTCGGCGATCTACCCCGGCGGCACCATTCCCAAGTACCGCTATCGCTATGAAGACGGCGCCATCACCGTGGGCACGCGCTATGAAGACGAGTCCATCGGCCGCTTCGACCTGAGCGCCACCTATGGCCGCGACGAGCACGACGAACTGGCCTTCAACACCGTCAACCCGAGCTACGGCGCCAACAGCCCGACCAAATTCAATGTGGCGACCCTGGTCAATGACCAGACCAACATCACCCTCGACTACGCCAAGGACTTGGACGTGAACTGGTCCAGCCGCCCGCTGACGGTCTCGGCTGGTGTGGCGTATCGGCACGAGCAATATCGCCTCGAAGCGGGCGATTATGACTCCTACTCATTTGGCGGCATCGACGGTGTGCAGGTCGGCGCCGTACAAGCCTCTGGCCTGACCCCGGACGATGCCGACACCTTCAAGCGCGATGTGGCCGGCGTGTATTTCGGCCTCGAAAACCAGGTCACCGACAAGCTGCAAGTCGGCGTCGCCGGGCGCACCGAGCACTACTCGGACTTCGGTTCGGCCACCACCGGCAAGCTGTCGGCGCGGTATGACTTCACCCCGCAAGTGGGCCTGCGCGCCACGGTCAACAATGCCTATCACGCACCCAGCCTGGGGCAGATCGGCACGTCATGGACCACCACCACCAACCTCGACGCCAACGGCAACCCGGTGTTGACGCGCATGTTGCCCGCCGACAACCCGGCCGCCCGTGCCCTTGGCGCGCAACCGCTCAAGCCGGAGAAATCGACCAACTACTCGTTGGGCCTGGTGCTGCGACCTGCCGACAACGCCTCGCTGACCATCGACGCCTACCAGATCTCGATTCGCGACCGCCTGCTGTTCAGCGGCGGTATTTCCGGGCCTTTGGCTGAGCAGATTCTCACCAATGCCGGCTACGGCCAGTACTCCTGGGCGCAGTTCATGACCAACGCCGCCGACACCCGCACCCGAGGTGTCGACATTGTCGGCAAGTACAACCTGGACCTTGCGCAGTTCGGCAACCTGGCCCTGTCGGCCGGCTACACCAAAGCGCGCACCACGATTGAGAAGGTCCACGAAAACCCCAACGGTTTCGAAGTGCTGACCCGTGAAGCGCGTGGTTTTGTCGAGCATGGTTACCCCGAAGACAAACTGGTGTTCGGCGCGGTGCACAAAATCAGCCAATGGACCATCGCCCTTAACCAAACCCGCTACGGCAAATACCGCAAATACGCGGCCAGCGAGACCAACGCCCAGTACGACCAGGTCTTCAGCGCGCAATGGACCACCGACCTCGACGTGAACTACGCGTTCACCAAGCAACTGCGCGTGTCAGTGGGCGTGAACAACCTGTTCGACAGCAAACCCGACGACTTCAACAGCCGCCTGCGCCAGACGCCAGGCCAGCAATACAGCTACCTGTCACCGACCGCGCCGGAAGGGGCGTTCTACTACACGCGGCTCAGTTATGACTTTTAAACCGCTCACCGATCGTTCCCACGCTCTGCGTGGGAATGCCTCTTGTGACGCTCTGCGTCACCGGTTGGACGCAGAGCGTCCGGGGCTGCATTCCCACGCGGAGCGTGGGAACGATCATCACCATGAGGTTCTGCATGAAAAAAATTAGAAACCTGCTCGGTGGCTCGCTGCTGGCACTCGCTGTCCTGACGCAGCCTACCCAGGCCGCCGAGGCCATCAATCCCATCCACTTCGGCGACATCACCTGGGAAAGCGGCAGCCTGATCACCGAAGTGCTGCGCCTGATCGTCGAGAAAGGCTACGGCCTGCCCACCGACACCTTGCCCGGCAGCACCGTGAGCCTGGAAGCCGCCCTGGCCAAGGACGACATCCAGGTGATCGGCGAAGAATGGGCCGGGCGCAGTCCTGCGTGGGTCAAGGCCGAGGCTGAAGGCAAAGTGTTCGGCCTGGGCGACACGGTCAAAGGCGCCACTGAAGGCTGGTGGGTGCCCGAATACGTGATCAAGGGTGATGCTGAACGCGGCATCAAACCGCTGGCGCCGGAGCTTAAGTCGGTGGCCGACCTGGCGCGCTACAAGGACGTGTTCCGCGACCCGGAAGACCCGAGCAAAGGCCGCTTCCTCAACAGCCCCACCGGCTGGACCTCGGAAATCGTCAACAGCCAGAAACTCAGGGCCTATGGCTTGACCGACACCTTCGTCAACTTCCGCACCGGCTCCGGCGCGGCGCTGGATGCTGAAGTGGCCTCCTCGATCCGACGTGGCAAACCGGTGCTGTTTTACTACTGGTCGCCAACGCCACTGCTGGGCCGCTTCAAGCTGATCAAACTCGAAGAACCACCGTTTAACGCCGAAGCCTGGAAAACCCTGGCCGACGCCAACAACCCGCACCCCATCGGCACCCGCTCAATGCCTGCACACTTGGCGATTGGCGTGTCGGCGCCGTTCAAGGCGCAGTACCCGCAACTGGTGACGTTGTTTGAAAAAGTCGACCTGCCGATCGACCTGCTCAACGGCATCCTCGCGCAGATGAGCGAGAAACGTGAACAGCCGCGCCAGGTCGCGCTGGCGTTCCTCAAAGAGCAGCCGCAGGTGTGGCAGCAATGGGTGCCTGCGGATGTCGCGGCCAAGGTCAAAGCTGGCCTGTAGCTGATCGTTCCCACCCTGCGCGTGGGAAATGCATCCCGTGACGCTCTGCGTCACGATTTTAGAGCGGGACGCGGAGCGTCCCTGGCGGCATTCCCACGCAGAGCGTGGGAATGATCGGAGGTAACAATGATGGTTAAGTTTTTCAGTGTGGTTCTGGCTTCACTTGTGTTTTCGGCAGCGGTGTCTGCGGCCGAACCGTCCACCTTGCGCATCGGCTACCAGAAAAGCTCGGTGAGCATGGTGCTGGCCCGTGAGCACAAGCTGTTCGAAGAAGCGCTGCCCGGCACCCAGGTGCAATGGACCGAGTTTCTCGGTGGCCCGCCGCTGATCGAGGCGCTGAATGCCGGCAGCCTGGACATCGGCAACATCGGCGACATCCCGCCGATCTTCGCCCAGGCCGCCGGCATTGATTTGCAGTACTTCGCCGTCGAGCCCAATGAAGGCAAGACCGAAGCGGTGCTGGTGCCCACAGCCAGCAGCATCCAAAGCGTGGCCGAACTCAAAGGCAAGCGCGTGGCGCTGCTCAAGGGCTCCAGCGCACACAACCTGTTCCTCAAAAGCCTGCTGCGCGCGGGCTTGCAGTGGAAGGATGTAAACGTGGTGTACCTGTCGCCGTCCGACGGCCGCGCCGCATTTGAGCAAGGCAAAGTCGACGCCTGGGTCGTGTGGGACCCGTACTACTCGGCCGCTGTGGTCGATGGTTCCGCCCGCGTGCTGGGCGACGGCCAGGGCCTTAACCCGGCCGGCAGTTTTTTTGTGGTCAACAGCCCGTTTGCCAAACAGTACCCGCACGCCGTCGCCACCATCATCAAGACGCTCGGCAAGGCCCAGCGCCTGTCCCTGGACCAGCCCGCAGAAAGCATCGCCTTGATGGCCAAGACCTTGGGCCTGCAATCGGCGGTGGTCAGAAGCTACTTCGAACAC
Organism: Pseudomonas onubensis; assembly: GCF_965653655.1. Classification (NCBI taxonomy): domain Bacteria; kingdom Pseudomonadati; phylum Pseudomonadota; class Gammaproteobacteria; order Pseudomonadales; family Pseudomonadaceae; genus Pseudomonas; species Pseudomonas onubensis. The sequence goes on from NZ_CBFHAZ010000029.1 coordinate 45,329, forward strand.
CGCTCGCCGGAGCCGATTCGCCCGCTGCAAGCCATCGACATCGCCAACCAGCAACGCACTGCCGACCTGTTCTTCGCCAACGGCCTGATCCCGAAAAAGGTCGATGTGCAGCAAATCGTGTTCAAAGCGCCATAAGCACCTATTTCCTGTGGCGAGGGAGCTTGCTCACGCTGGGTTGCGCAGCAGCCCCAGAACCATTCACCGCGTACCGCCTGCAAGAATGCGGTGGTCATGACTGGGGCCGCTTCGCAGCCCAGCGGGAGCAAGCTCCCTCGCCACAAAAGCTACCAGTGAGCAGACTATGCAACCGATCTACATCGACTTTCTCAACGGCCTGGACATCGACGAACTGGGTCTCACCAATGACGAAATCCTCAGCGCCATCGAAGCCAGCCTGGGTATCCAGGGGCGCGGTGAGGCCGTCATCGAGCCGCGTACGCACCTGATTCCCGGCGGTGATATCAACGGCCACTTCAACGTATTACGCGGTGTGCTGGGTGGCGATATCGGCTATGCCGGCGTCAAGGTGGTGGGCGATTTTGTCGACAACTACCGCAAGGGGCTGCCATCGGAATTGGCCATCCTCAACCTGCTGGACCCGGCCACCGGCATTCCCCAAGCCATCCTCGACGCCTCGGTCATTACCGACATGCGCACCGGCGCCGTCACCGCCATCGGCGCCAAATACCTGGCCCGGCCGGGCAGCAAAGTGCTGGCGCATATCGGCGCGCGCGGCACGGCCTATTGGAATGTGCGCCTGCTCGATCACCTGTTCGACTTCGAGGAAATCCGTGTGCATTCGCGCCGCAGCGAAAGCCGCGAAGCCTTTGCCGAACGTCTGCGCCAGGACCTGGGCAAACCGGTAATTGTCACCGACGATTGGGAAAGCACCGTGCGCGGCGCCGACATCGTGGTCGAGGCCTCGCGCCTGGACCAGCCCGAGCCGCTGTTGCGCACCGACTGGATCAAACCCGGCGCCTTTGTGGTGCCGTACGGCACCATGAGCGCGGTGCAATTGTCGCTGACCGACATCATGAGCAAGCTGGTGGTCGACGATTGGGGCCAGTGCAAAGGCGGCATGTTTGGCGCCTTGCGTGCCCACGTGGACGCCGGAAAACTCAGCGCCGAAACCCTGCACGCCGAGCTTGGGCAGATCGTTGCCGGTTTGAAAAGCGGCCGCGACAACCCTGAAGAAACCATTCTGTTCTGGCACCGTGGCCTGAGCCTCAGCGACATCGCCCTGGGCCATGCGCTGCTGGAAAAAGCCAAGCGTCTAGGCATCGGGCAGCGGTTGCGCTGGGCATGATTCACTTCGACCCCCAAGGTTTGACGCTGGATGATTTGCTGGCCATTGCGGGCCAAGATGCACCGGCAAACTTCACCGCGCAGGCGCGCCAACGCATCGACGCAGGCCACCGGTTGCTGCTGAAACTGGCCGCGCAAGGCACACCGATTTATGGCCTGACCACCGGCCTGGGGGCGGCGGTGGATACGTCGGTGGCGCCAGTTCAGGCGAGTATTCCATTGGGCCGTGCGGTCGGGGTTGGGCGGTTGGCCAATCGCCAGGAACTGCGCGCGATCACCGCTGCACGCCTGTCTGGGTTAGCACAGGGCCGCTCGGGTATTTCGCCGGTGGCGGCCGATGCACTGTTGGATTTGCTTAATTCAGGCGCCGAACCCCAAGTGCCATTGCTCGGCTCATTGGGTGAGAGTGATCTGGCGCCGCTGGCGCACCTGAGCCTGGTGCTGAATGTGCCGCTGACCGGCAAGGATGGCTTGGCGCTGGTGTCGGCGAATGCTGCGAGTGTGGGCCTTGGCGCGCTGTTGGTGGCCGAGGCGCAGCAGGTATTGGGCGCTTTGCTGGCCGCGTTGGCTTTGTCGTGCGAAGGCTATCGCGCCAACCTCAGCCCCTTTCAGCCGTGGGCTTCACGCTTGCGCCCGGCGCCTGGGCAAACCGAACAGTCGGCGGCGTTGTTGCAACTGTTGGACGGTGGCGAGTTGGCGCAGAGCCCACGGCGCTTGCAAGACCCGCTGAGCTTTCGCTGCGCCACCGTTGTGCAAGGCGCGGCGCAACAGGCGTTGCAGCAATTGCACGCGCTGGTCGAGTTGGAGTTGCGCAGCGGCGCGGATAACCCGGCGTTGATCAGCGAAGAATCGATGGTACTGGCCACGGCCAATTTCGACAGCACGCACTTGGCGCTGGCCGCTGAAGGGTTGGGCTTGGCCCTCAGTCGAGTCGCCGCATGCAGTGCCGAACGTATTGCCAAATTGCTGTCGCCTGCCTCCAGTGACTTGCCACGTTTTCTGATCACGCAACCGGGACATGTCGGCCTGGCGGCCCTGCAGCGCACCAGTTCGGCGTTGGTGGCAGAGATCGGGCATCTGGCCAACCCATTGCCCGCCGTGAGCGTGCCCGTGGCGGATCGGGTGGAAGACTATGCCGGGCAGGCGCTTGCCGTGGTCGACAAGACCCGGCGCTTGACCGAGCGGGTGTTGTGGTTGGCCAGCATTGAACTGATCGTGGCGGCGCAGGCGGTGGACCTGCGTGGTGTGTTGCGGCTGGGGCAGGGCGCTCGGCAGATTCATGCGGCGGTGCGCGGTCGGGTGGCGCATTTGGATGAGGATCGTTCAGGTTCGGTGGATGTGTTGGCACTGAGCAATTTCATCCTCGATGGCCACCTGAAACCCTTTCTTTAAAGCGAAGCAGATCAAATGTGGGAGCGGGCTTGCTCGCGAATACGGTGTATCTGTTAATGCATGTGCTGGCTGACACACCGCATTCGCGAGCAAGCCCGCTCCCACATTTTTAATTGCATTTCAGGTCATGCAGATTCGGCAGCCAGTGCCGCAGTCACCGCAGGCCGTGCGCCCACGCGTTGCACAAACGCCGCCAGCGCCGGCCACTGCTGCAGATCAATATCGTGCAAACCCGCCCAACGCAGCACCACAAACAAATACGCATCCGCCACCGAATACTGCTCGCCCAGCAAATAATCCTGGCGCTCCAGCGTCTGCACCAGCACCGCAAAACGCTTGTACAGCGTGGCCACAAACATCGCCCGCACATCGCCTTGAATCGCCGGGTTGAAGAAAATCGCCAGCCCGCCATGAATCTCGCTGGCGATAAAATTCAGCCATTCCTGCAAGCGCACACGCTCCCAACTGCCATTGGCCGGGGCCAAATGGGCGGCGGGTTGCAGGTCGGCCAGGTATTGCAGGATCGCACTGGCTTCGGTCAGCACCTGGCCGTTATCCAGTTGCAGCGCGGCCACGTAGCCCTTGGGGTTGATCTGCAGGAAGTCTTCGCCATTGGCGGTGGTTTTGGCCTGGTTGTCGACCAGCACCAGATCGAAGGGCAAGGCCAATTCGCGCAACACGATATGCGGGGCGAGAGAACAGGCATTCGGGAAAAAATACAGTTTCATGTTGGGGCGCTCGGTTGAATTTGCGCCAGTCTCACGGGCATGGCACCGTGGGTAAAATTAAACCTTCAGACCCCATCCATAAGGACAGCTACTGCCATGATGAACCTGATGCACTGGCGCTTGCTGGTGGCCGTGGCCGATCACGGCAGCATCACGGCGGCGGCCGAACAGGTGGGCATGACCCAGTCCGCCGCCAGCCAGGCCATGGCGTCTATGGAGGCTACGCTGGGTGCGCAACTGTTCACCCGTGAGCCGCGCAAGACCTTGCCCACAGCCCTCGGGTTGAGTGTGATCGCGCAGGCGCGGGTGATGATGGCGGCATTACAGACCATTCGTACCACGGTCGACGAAGCCCGCCCGTTGTTGCGCGGCAGCATTCGCATCGCCAGTTTCCCTATGGTGCTGGCAACCTTTCTGACGCCGTTGCTGCAACGTTTCCGTCAGTTGAACCCCGGTATCGAGGTGACCACCCTGGATGTCACCGACAGCGAGGTGCTCACCTTGCTCGACGCCGACCTGATCGACCTGGGCGTCGTCCTCAACCCCAAGCCCGAGCGCAATGCCACGGTGTTGGGGCGTGATTACTGGATGGCGGTGCTGCCGGCTGATCATCCCATCGCGCAGCGCCCGGCCGATGCCAGCGTGTCGCTGCAAGAACTGCTCGAACAACCCTTCGTACTCGCCACCGGCGGTTGCACCGCCAATGCCCGTAGCCTGGGCGCGGCTGCCGGCTTGAGCTTGCGCGATATCCGCGTAGAAGTACGCGAATGGAACAGCGCCTACAGCCTGGTGCGTGAGGGCGTCGGTGTGACGCTGGTGCCGGAAATGGCCTTGCCAGCCCAGCGCAATGGCCTGCGCGTGATGCCGCTGACGGTGGCGCTGCACCGAGAGTTTGCTTTGGTCGGCTCCACCACCCGGGCGCCTTCTGCCGCAGCCTGCGCATTGTTAAAAATGCTGGCTGACTAGTGGCCTTGCATAGCGCCAAGCCCTGTCTATGCTCACCCATAACCGTTGATGACGTTTGGCATATAAAGCGTTTCGGATGGTTATTTCCCCATGAAGGCAAGCCAGTACTATCCAAAAAATGAATGGAATGCGCCTTTCGGGCGCCGGGAATCAAGGGTGATCTGACCATGTTCAACCGCCATCACAAATCCGACCTGCAAGAAATCGAACGTTTCTCCTGTGCCCTCACCGAGTCCAACGCCAAACTCGCTGCCATCAGCCGGTCTATGGCGATGATCGAGTTCGACCGCAACGGCGTCATCCTCGATGCCAACAACAACTTCTGCAAAGCCATGGGCTACAACGTGGAGGAAATTCGCGGCAAACATCACCGTATTTTCTGCGAAGAGGCCTACACCCACACCGAGGCCTACACCAAGCTATGGCGTGACCTGGCGCGCGGCGAAGCCCTCAGCGGCACCTTCATGCGCCTGAACAAGCGTGGCGAAGAAGTATGGCTGGAAGCCAGTTATATGCCGGTGCTCGACAGCCACAACCAGGTGCAGAGCGTAATCAAAGTGGCCTCGGATATTTCGGCGCGGGTCCACCACGAACACGAGAACCAGAGCCTGATCGATGCCATCAGCCGTTCCATGGCGGTGATCGAGTTCACGCCCCAGGGCCAGATCCTCAACGCCAATGACAATTTTTTGCGCACCGTGCAGTACTCGCGCGAAGAAATCATCGGCCAGCACCACAGCATGTTCTGCCATCGCGCCGAGGTTGAATCGCCGGCGTACAAGGCCTTTTGGGCCTCGCTCAACCGTGGCGAATACCACTCCCATCGCTTCGAGCGTAAGAACAAGTACGGCAAGACCCTGTTTCTGGAAGCGTCCTACAACCCGATTTTCGACACCAGCGGGCGCCTGTACAAAGTGGTGAAGTTCGCCAGCGACATCACCGACCAGGTCACCACCCTGCGCACCGCTGCCGATTCGGCGCATGCCACCTCGGTGCAGAACGACGCCTGTGCGCGCAAAGGCTCGGAGGTGGTGCAGCAAACCGTGCAGATCATCGAGGCGATCTCCAACGACCTGAACCAGGCGGCCCAGAGTATCGATGCGGTGAGCAAGCAATCGGACATCATCGGTTCCATCGTGCAGACCATCCGCAGCATTGCCGAACAGACCAATATGCTCGCGCTTAACGCAGCCATTGAAGCGGCGCGGGCGGGTGAGCATGGGCGTGGTTTTGCGGTGGTGGCCGACGAAGTGCGCAGCCTTGCCGCACGTACCAGCCAGGCGACGGTGGAGATTGTGGATGTGGTGCGCAAGAACCACGACCTGTCGCTGAGCGCGGTGTCGAGCATGCAGTCGAGCCTGAGCCGTACCGGGCTGGGTGTGGAATTGGCGAATGAGGCGGGGCAGGTGATCCTGGAGATTCAGGAAGGCTCGCGGCATGTGGTGGATGCCATCAGCCAGTTCAACTCGACGTTGCAACTGCAATAGACATCATCGCGCTTGTTGTCGAGACAGGTTCGGCAGCGAGCGCAGATTTGCCCTACAGAGCAGCTTCAACGGCGTCGGTATAAGAGCGCAGGTTATTCAATGCGTGAGATGAACTATGAAGTTGCAAGGCGCCTTATTCCTGTCGTTATGCATGCTGTCGGCCAGCGCGCTGGCAAACGATGCCGTTCTGGAAAAAATCCGCGATAAGAAGCAAATGGTCATTGGGTATCCGGCGGAAGCGCTGCCTTTTTCCTATCAGACCGGCGCGGGTGAACCGGTGGGTTACTCCATCGACCTGTGTCGGCGCATTGCCGATGACGTGAAGAAAAACCTCAAGCTTGATCAACTGGCCTTGAGCTTCAAACCCTTGAGTTTCAAAGACCGTCTCACTGCCGTCAGCAGCGGTGCGGTAGACCTCGAATGTGGCTCTACCACCAACACGCTGGAGCGCCAGGAGCAGGTTGATTTCAGCGTTTCAACCTTCGCGGCCTCGATTAAAGTGGTTTCCAGGGTCGGTGAAAAGTTGGATAGCTTGAAGGACCTCAATGGTCGATCCGTGGTGATCGTTGATGGCACCACCGTTGGCGAGGTGGTTCAACAACTTGAAAAGCGCGAAGGGTGGACCCTTAAAAAGGTACATGCCAAAAACCTGACTGAGGGCTTCAAAATGTTGGTTGATAGCCAAGCCGACAGTCTCGTTTTCGATGAAGTGGTAGTGGCGCCGCTGATGGCAAGCGCCGCCGAACCTGCGCGTTATCAGTTTTTGAAAGATGTGCTGGTTGTGGAACACCTAGGGTTGATCATGCCGAAAAATAACCCCGCGTTAAAACGTACCGTGGACACGACTCTGGCTGCGTTAATGGCATCCGGGGACGCCAGGACGCTGTATGCCAAATGGTTTGAATCGCCGATTGTGGTCAAGACGCTTAATCTCGAAGTGCCCTTTTCCACGCAGATGGAGCAGATCTTCAGCGCCCCGACGGATCAGCCGGGCAAAGCGCTGTAGCGCAGTGAGCACGATCCATGTGGGAGCTGGCTCCCACATTTATTCAGCGATGTCTGTTAGATCGCCGCCAGTGTTTCTTTAACCGCCTGTGCCGGATCAGTGGCTTTAGCCGCTACCTGCTGCTCTTGCTGCTGCTTCACACGGTCTGCCACTTCTTTGGCAATCGCGTCCTGTTTTTCCTTCGGCATCGCCTGCACTTGCGCCTCGGTCAAACCCTGTTCCTTGAGCAACTGCTCGCGGATGCGTTCGGCCGATCGTTCCCACGCTCCGCGTGGGAATGCCTCACTGGACGCTCCGCGTCCGCTCTTGGGACGCAGAGCGTCCTTGGCTGCATTCCCACGCGGAGCGTCGGAACGATCATAAGGGGGGGGCGGTTAGATCGCCGCCAGGGTTTCTTTCACTGACTGCGCCGGGTCAGTGGCTTTCGCCGCTACCTGCTGCTCTTGCTGCTGCTTCACCCGCTCAGCCACTTGCTTGGCAATCGCGTCCTGTTTTTCCTGCGGCATCGCCTGCACTTGCGCCTCGGTCAGACCCTGCTCCTTGAGCAACTGCTCGCGGATGCGTTCGGCCGGGGATTTGTTCATGTAGTCGGTGAAATCAGCACGCGCAGTGCTGGTGCCCGAACCGGCTGCCGGTACATCCGTCGATGCCGTAGGGGCGGCGGTGGTGGCCTGCAACTGCACGCGGGTCTTGGCGAAGGCTTCGTCGATGCGGTCGTTGGCCTTGTCCAAATCCTTTTGCGCGGCCGGTACGGTCACGCTCTGCTGCGCCGCTTGCAGGGCGCCGCTGTACAGCGTGCTGGCGGCCGCATTGGCCGGGTCCATGTCGGGACGCTTGAGCTGTTGCACGGTCGATACGGCTTGGGCGTTGTTATTAACCAGCATGATCGGTCACCTGTGGAAATGTTCGGTGCCACAGCTGGAGCAAATAGCATGCCGAGTGCACCACCCCCGATTTTGTTGGGGATGGCGCGATCGTCGCGGCAATTATTGTCCCGCAGGCGGCCAACTGTTGCCGTCAGTGCGCGATATTCTCCAGCGCTAAATTGCGTGTGCGTGGCCCGAACCAGCTAATGGTGATCATCACAATCAACATGCTGCTGGCAATAAACGCCAATACGCCCGGCGTGCCCAGGTGCTCCAGAATAAAACCGATCAACAAGCTGCTGAACACCGTGGACAAGCGGCTGAACGAATAACAGAACCCCACCGCCCGCGCGCGGATGTTGGTCGGGAACAGTTCGCTTTGGTACGAGTGGTAACTGAAACTCAGCCAAGCGTTGCAGAAGGTGATCATCACCCCGCAGATCACCAGCCCCACCGCCGTGGTTTGCAGGGCAAACAGGCTGCCGAAGATCATTGCGCCCATGGCTGAGCCGACGATTTGCCATTTGTTTTCAAAGCGATTGGCCACTTTTACAAACAGCAACGGCCCCAGCGGATAGGCGAGGGTGATGATAAAGGCGTACATCAGGCTGTGGGTCACGCTCACGCCCTGGCCCGACAGCAACGCAGGCAACCAATTGCCGAAGCCGAAAAAGCCGATAGCCTGAAACACATGGAACACGATCAGCATCAACGCACGGCGCCGGTACGGCGGTTGCCAGATATCGGCAAAACGGCCGCTGCCTTGCACGCTGACGGCCTGCGGTTCAGGTTCATCCAGCGGTTTGCCGTGATCCTTCTGGCAGTGCGCCTCCAGGTTGTCCATGATCTTCCCGGCCTCATCAAAGCGACCTTTTTGCGCCAGCCAGCGCGGTGATTCCGGCAAGCGTTTGCGCAGTTGCCAGATAAACAGCGCAAACACTGCACTGCTGAGCACCACCCAGCGCCAGCCGGACACCCCGAACGGCGCCTGGGGCACCAGCCACCATGACATCAACGCCACCGCCGGCACCGACAGAAACTGGATAAAAAACGCGAAGGCGAACGCCGAACTGCGCATGCGCTTGGGCACCAGTTCCGACAGGTAGGCGTCGATGGTTACCAGCTCGATCCCCAGGCCAATGCCCACCAGAAAACGCATGCCGATAATGCCCAGCGCCGAGGTTTGAATGCCCATCAACACCGTGGCGACCGTGTACCAGATCAACGCAAAGGTAAAGATCGCCCGGCGCCCGAAACGGTCGGCGATAGGGCTAAGCAGGCTGGCGCCGAGGAACAGGCCCAGAAAGGTCGCCGAGGCGAACGCGGCCTGGTCCGAGAAGCCGAACACGCCTTCACTGCCGGTGTGGAAGATCCCGTCGCTGATCAAGCCGGGGCTGATATAGGCGGTCTGGAACAGGTCATACAGCTCGAAAAAACCACCGATCGACAGCAGCGCCACCAGGCGCCAGACAGTGGCGACGGCGGGCAAGCGGTCAATGCGCGCGCTGATATGGGCGGCGCGGATCGGGTCGATGCCGTCGGCGGTGGAGAGTGCGGGCATGGGCAGAACTCAATAAGTAATCGGGATTTCAAATTCTTGGAACGCATCGTCGACCGGATGGTAACCCAACACGCGCGTGGTTTCGCTCAGGTCCAGACGCTTGAAACGGTTATTGGAAATGCCATGGGCGATCAGGTGCTTTACACCTTCGGCCTCCACTGAGCGTTGCAGCAGTTGCACCACATCCCGTGGGCTGAGCCAGGCGCTGAGGTCGCGGGCGTTGTTGAGGTCGTGGGTTTCGGGGAACTCAAAGGCGCCGATGCGCAGGGCGATGGTCGACAGCGGCGTCTTGGCTGCGTAGTAGCCGCACAGCGCCTCGCCGTAGCATTTGCTCACGCCGTACAGGTTGGCGGGCATCACCGGCATGCCGGGCGTGATCTGCCGGTCCACCGGGTAGCCTTCGATGGTCTGTGCGCTGCTGGCGAACACCAAACGTTTCACGCCGGCGGCTACGGCGGCTTCGAACAGGTAAGTCGTGGCGAGGATATTGTTCGGCAGCAATTCGTCGAACGAAGCGCTGGCGTCGGGAATGCCCGACAGGTGCACCACCACGTCGATGCCGTCGAGCAGCGCGGCCAGGCTGGCTTTGTCGCTGAGGTCAGCGTGGACGAAACGGTGCTCGCCCAAGTCAAACGCCGGCGCGATGCGGTCAGTGAGGGTGAAGCGGTAGCGGTCTTTCGAGGCTTCGAAAAACGTCTTGCCAATTCTGCCGCAGGCGCCGGTAAGCAGTACGTTGAGTCCGTTCACGGTGAAGTCCTTGTTTTAGTTATGGCCGTCGAGGGCGAAGGTCTTGAAGCCTGGGCGTTGGCTCAGGCGTTGGTAGAGGCCGACAAGGTAGCGGCAGATGGTGTTGGATTCCCACAGCACGCCGTGGTCGTCGATCAGCACCGGCACCTGGGCGTTGGGGTTCAAGGCGAGGAATTCGGCTGACTGGGTGGGCTTGAAGCCGATGCCCCAGTCTTCACGCACGTATTCGATGCCCATTTCCTGGCAGGTCCAGAGCACTTTGCGCACATTGATGGAGGACGTGCGGCCGAGGATTTTCAGTGAGTGTCCCATGGTGCTTCCCTGACGATGGAGAGCGGTTAATCTAGCAGGGGCAGGACTTTACGGCGATATCTTAAGTGGGCACGGACAACATGTGGGAGCGGCGGTGCGACGATTCGACTTGCTCGCGAAGGCGGTGGGTCAGTTAGCCCATTTGTGGCTGATACGCCGCTTTCGCGAGCAAGCCCGCTCCCACATTTTTAACCGAGTAAGGCTTTAGGTGCGTGGTGTTTGCTGGTCCATGGCTTTGCCTACCATCAGCACTGACAACTCGCTCAGTTGATTAATGGCGAGTGCCACGTCGCGGTGTTTGCCGGTGAGGTCATTGGACAGGTCGAGCAACAAGGTGCTGACGGAACACACGGTTTCGTAGCTGTTGATCAGTAGGGATTCGATGGGTATGTCGGGGGTGAGGGTGAAGAGCGTATTCGGGGGATTGACGCTTTGCATGGTTGAAGTACCTGGTGAGTGCCAACACCCGCATCGCTACTAAACAAATTGGGTGGCAACTGTGCGCAGGTTAGTAGACCGGTAATCCCACACAAACCCGGCGCGCCCGAAGGCGCCCTACGCACAGCCGCCATAATTGGCTTGTGCATATTGTGTTGGGAAGTTCGGGCTACTAAACCCGATCGCCGAGAAATTCAGCGACCAACCAACCTTAAAGACCACCCCCCAAGCGCACAAGCCGGCGGATTCTGACGTAAGCGTAGGCAACCGGGCAAGGCGCTTACGGCAATGTCAGCCGCGTCCTACAGGCGTCCCACACCACTCCGATCGTTCCCACGCTCCCGCGTGGGAATGCAGCCCAGGACGCTCTGCGTCCAAAGCGTGACGCAGAGCGTCACAAGAGGCATTCCCACGCAGAGCGTGGGAACGAGCACGTCACGTGCTTTCGCGCACCTGCAACTCAAACCCCATGTCCACCACCGGCTTGGCAATCTTGTTGCCCGCCATGATGGTCAACAAATGCTCCGCCGAGCGCCGCCCGATCGCCTCACGCGGCGTGCTGATACTGCTCAAGCGCGGCACCATAAAAGAGGATGCAGGCAAGTCATTAAAACCCAGCACCGCTATGCGCTCCGGTACTTTGATGCCGTGGCGCATAGCCTCCAGCAGTGCGCCCTGGGCCAGGTCGTCGTTACCAAAGAAAATCGCGTCCACATCCGGATGCGCCGCCAGCAGCTGCAAAAACAGCTCCCCACCCAAGCCCACGGAGGAGGGGCGCGGTGTCAGCAATTCCAGCGCCGGGTCGTACATACCGGCGTGTTGCAGGGCACGGCGGAACCCTTCACCGCGTAGCAACGTGCGCTGGTCCAACTGCGCGCCGATATACGCCAGGCGCTTGCGCCCACGGGAGAGCAAATGCGCTGCCGCTGTCTCGCCTGCGCTCAATTGCGAAAACCCCACGCAATTCACGCCCGCGTTCGGGTCCAGATCCATCATGTACACACAGGGCACATTGCTGGCCTCGACCATTCGCCGTGCGCTTTCGGTGCGGTCAAACCCGGTCAGCAGCAAACCGCGTGGCTGGTAAGCCATGTAGTTGCGCAGCAGGTTTTCTTCTTCATCGCGTGAATAGTGCGAGTTGCCGATCAGCACCTCAAAGCCCTTGGGCCGCAGCACTTGGTGGATGGCTTCGAGAGTTTCGATAAACAGCAGGTTGGACAGCGACGGCACGATGACCACTACCGAATGGCTTTGCGCCGAGGCCAGGGCGCGAGCGGCGGGGTTGACGACGTAGTTGAGTTCGGCGGCGGCCCGTTGCACTTTTTCCACCAGCTCGGTAGCAACCGTGCTGACGCCACGCAGTGCGCGGGAGGCGGTAATGGGGCTGACACCCGCCAAGCGGGCCACTTCATTGAGGGTCGGGCGACCGGTGGTGCGTAATTTTTTATCGTTCTTGGAGGTCATCAGGCTGTTGCCAAACAAAAATCGAGGCACTAAGGTAGCGCTGTCTCCAAACGGCTGCAAATACTTGAACGTTGGGTTGCCTGATCCTGTTCAAGCGGTTGGAGAGGATGCACGCGCCACTCCATAAAAATGACAAGTCGGCGCGGGAAAAGCCTGTTTTTGCACTAGCCTTACAGCGTGCAAAGGTAGCGCTATCTGCGTCCTGAGGTGTTTCATGAGTCAACCTGTTACCGCCCTGGTCATCATGGGTGTTTCCGGCTGTGGCAAGTCCAGCGTCAGCGAAGCCCTGTGCCGCCTGAACGGCGCCACCGCGATTGAAGGCGACAGCTTTCACCCTGCCGCCAACATCGAAAAGATGAGCGCCGGCCACCCCCTCAACGACGACGACCGCGCCGGCTGGCTCGACATCCTCTGCGATGAACTGCGCCGCTCGCTCAAAGCGGGCGAGCATCCGGTGCTCACCTGCTCAGCCCTCAAAAAGAAATACCGCGACCACCTGCGCGAAGCCGCGCCGGGCCTGGGCTTTGTGTTCCTGGAGCTGACCCGCGCCGTGGCCGCTGACCGCGTGTCCCATCGCCCTGGCCATTTCATGCCGGCAAGCCTCATAGACAGCCAGTTCGCCACCCTCGAATCGCCCGTGGGCGAGCCGCTGACCCTGGCGCTCAATGCCAGCGAAGACAGCGTTGAGGACTTGGCCGAGCAAACCAATGCCTGGTGGCTGCAACACGGCTTTGAACCTACTCATTAATTTTTTGCCGGAAAGGTAGCGCTACCCCCGGCGAAAGATTCAATACCCGCTTTAATAACAACAACAAACAGGAGAGACCCCCCATGTTTGGCATGTCCCACGAGTCCTACCTGCTGCTAGACGCAGTGGTCACAATCATCGGGTTGATCGTTCTGATCACCCAATTCAAGGTGCATCCGTTCATTGCACTGATCATCGCGGCCGGCTTCCTCGGCCTGACTTCGGGCATGCCCGTGGACAAGATCATCAAGGCGTTCCAGGACGGTTTTGGCGGCGTGCTCGGGTTTGTCGGCATCATCCTCGCGCTGGGCACGATGCTCGGCAAGATGATGGCCGAATCCGGCGGTGCCGATCAGATCGCGCAGACGCTGATCCGCGCCTTCGGCAAAGAAAAAGTCCAGTGGGCCATGATGTTCGCCGCGTTCCTGGTGGGCATTCCGCTGTTCTTCGAGATCGGCTTTGTGCTGCTGATACCGCTGGTGTTTATCGTCGCGCGCCGTACCGGCGTGTCGCTGATCAAGATCGGCATCCCGCTGCTCGCCGGTCTCTCGGCGGTACACGGTCTGGTGCCACCGCACCCTGGCCCGCTGCTGGCCATCGGCGTGTTTGGTGCAGATATCGGCAAAACCATCCTGTACGGCCTGATCGTCGCACTGCCGACCGCCATCATTGCCGGGCCGATTTTCGGCACGTTTATCGCCAAGTACATTCCGGGCAACCCGTCCCAGGAACTGGTCGACCAACTGGCCCGCGAGCCGGAATCCAAAAGCTTGCCGAGCTTCAGTATCACCCTGATCACCGTGCTGCTGCCGGTGTTCCTGATGCTGCTCAAAACCTTCGCCGACGTCGCGCTGCCGGACGGCCACGCCATCCGCAACTGGATGGACATGATCGGCCACCCGATCACTGCGCTGCTGCTGGCGTTGCTGCTGTCGCTGTACACCTTTGGCCATCGCCAGGGCATTCACTCCAAGCAAATCCTCAAGCTGCTCGACGCCAGCCTCGCGCCGACCGCTGCGATCATCCTGATCATCGGCGCCGGTGGTGGTTTCAAGCAGATGCTGGTGACCAGCGGCGTGGGCGACGTGATCGGCCACATGGCGGTGAACGCGCAGATCAACCCGATTCTGCTGGCGTGGCTGGTGGCGGCGGTGATTCGTGTGGCCACAGGCTCCGCGACGGTCGCGACCATTACCGGCGCAGGCATTGTGGTGCCGGTGGTCGGGATGATTCCGGGGGTTAACCGTGAGCTGCTGGTGTTGGCGACGGGGGCGGGCTCGTTGGTGTTGTCTCACGTCAACGATGCGGGGTTCTGGCTGGTGAAGCAGTACTTCAATATGACCGTGGTCGAGACCTTCAAGACCTGGACGGCGATGGAGACCATTCTGTCGGTGGTGGCGCTGATCTTTATCATGCTGCTGTCGTTGGTGGTCTGACAGTTACACGCTGAAGCAGGGGTGAAAACCCGATCCAAATGTGGGAGCGGGCTTGCTCGCGAAGGCGGTGGGTCAGTCGCCTAATACAGTGACTGAC
>NZ_CBFHAZ010000030.1:0-59087 GCF_965653655.1 Pseudomonas onubensis
CGAATACGGAGTATCAGCTACGCATGTATTGGCTGATACACCGCATTCGCGAGCAAGCCCGCTCCCACATAAGGCAATCGGCGCTTGGCTGATCCAACAAAACGGCCGTTATCTTATAGCAAAACGGCGGCCAGAGGCCGCCGTTTAGTGCATTGCGCACGTTTTTACTCAGCTGTTGCCGGCTCAACCGTGGGTGCAGGTTTTGGCAGCGACGACAGGAACGCCATGATCAGCGCCGCCACGTACGGCAGCGATTGCACCAGCAGCATCACCACCCAGAAGCGTATGTCATTGCTTGGCAGGCCCTGCACCAGGTAAATCCCCAGTGCGGCGCCCCACAGCAGCAACATAATGAACATCTCTTCGCGGGCTTCGGAAATCGCCACCCAGAAGCCGTGGTTATCGGCGTTTTTGGGTGTGCGAAAGAACGGAATACTGGTGGTGAAGAAGCCGTACAGCACCGCCTTGGCGATGGTGTGCGACAACGCCAGACCGGCCAGTGCCGCGCAGAACGCATCCTTCAGGTTTACGCCAACGGCGCGGCGGTACAGGAAGATGATCTTGCCCACCTTGAACACAAACAACGCCAACGGCGGGATCGCGAAAATCAGCAGCGGCGGGTCAACACGGGTCGGCACGATGATCATCGCCGCCGACCACAACAGAGCGCCGACGGTGAAGAAGATGTTCATGCCATCCGCCACCCACGGCAACCAGCCCGCGAGGAAGTGGTAACGCTGGCCACGGGTCAGCTCGGTGCCCTTGCCGCGCAACAGGCTGGCGGTGTGGCGCTTGATGATCTGGATCGCGCCGTAGGCCCAGCGAAAACGCTGCTTCTTGAAGTCGATAAAGGTATCCGGCATCAAGCCCTTGCCGTAGCTGTCGTGGTAATACGCCGCCGACAGGCCTTTCTCGAACACGCGCAGGCCCAGTTCGGCGTCTTCACAGATGCACCAGTCGGCCCAACCCAGTTCTTCGAGCACCGAGCGACGGGTCATGGTCATGGTGCCGTGCTGGATGATCGCGTCACGGTCGTTACGGGTGACCATGCCGATATGGAAGAAGCCTTTGTATTCGGCGTAGCAGAGCTTCTTGAAGGTGCTTTCGTTCTGGTCGCGGTAATCCTGCGGCGACTGCACCACGGCGATTTTCGGGTCGGCGAAGTGCGGCACCATGTGCTTGAGCCAGTTGGGCGACACGCAGTAGTCCGAGTCGATCACTGCGATCACTTCGGCATCCTTGGCGGTGTGCGGGATCAGGTAGTTCAGCGCGCCGCCCTTGAAACCGGCCAGGGGCGAAACGTGGAAGAACTTGAAGCGCGGGCCGAGGGTTTCGCAGTAGTCGCGCACCGGTTCCCAGACGGCCGGGTCTTTGGTGTTGTTGTCGATGATCAGGACTTCAAAGTCCGGGTAATCGAGGGCGGCCAGGGCGTCCAGGGTCTGTTTGACCATCTCCGGCGGCTCGTTGTAGCACGGCACATGGATCGAGACTTTCGGGCGGTAGTGCGAGTCACCTTCCACCGGCAGGAATTCACGCCGGCGCTTGTGGGTCCACACCGCTTCCGCCAGTTCGTGGGCTTCGGTGAGCAATACGATAAACACGCCCAACGCGCCGAGGGCCAGCAAGATGCCAACCGTCAGGCTAAACCAGGTGCTGTATTGCTGGCTGTAGTCGTAGCCGATCCACACCAATACCGAACCGCAAAGGAACGCGATAAAGGTCAGGAAGGTGCGACCACGCTGGCGCAGGGCCGAGCCGTCGATCATCAGCAGGGTCAGCGACAGCAGCGCCAGCACCACCGAGCCGATGGCCAGCACGCGCCATTGCGGGATGGCGACGACCGGGCCTTCAAAGTTGAATTTCTGCTGGCGTGCGGCGTTGTACACGCCCCAATAGGCGCCGGCCGAACCTTCGTCACTGACTTTCCACGGCTGGTCGAAAGCCTCGATCACGAAGTAGTTGTAACCCTGGCGGTTGAGCTTGTTGACCAGCGTACGCAGGTAAATCGCCTGGTCGGCCGGCGAGGTTTCATTGCCACCGCGCATACGGCCGTTGCTCGGCCAGCCCACTTCCGAGAGCAGCAGCGGTTTTTTCGGGAACAGCTTTTTCAGGTCCCGGGCACGGTCCAGTACGTACTGGCCGGCCTTGTCCATCGGGATGAACTCCCAGAACGGCAGGATGTGCGCGGCGATCAGGTCGACGTGCTTGGCCAGTTGCGGGTTCTTTTCCCAGATGTGCCATTGCTCGGAGGTGGTCACCGGTACTTTCACGGCGGCGCGCACCCGGTCCAGCAGCACAATCAGCGCCTCTGGGGTGATTTCCTCACGGAACAACGCCTCGTTACCGACCACCACGCGCACTACGCTGCGCGAGGTGTTGGCGATCTCGATGGCGCGCTGGATTTCCCGTTCGTTGCGTTCCAGGTCCGGGCTGATCCAGATCCCCAGGGTCACGCGCAGGCCAAACTCTTCGGCCAGTTTGGGGATATCGCCCAGGGTGCCGTCGACCGAGTAAGTACGGATGTTGTCCGTCATCTTGCTCATGATCGCCAAGTCCTGGCGCATCTGGTCGTCGGTGGGGTACTGGTCTTTCTGCGGGAACTGGCCTTGTTGGAACGGCGAGTAGGAGAACCCGGAGATCTGTTCAGGCCAGTTGGGGGTGGTGACCGGGCGGTTGATCAGCGCCCAGAAGCCGGTGAAAAGCGCGGCAATTGCCAGCACCACCACCAGGTTGAGTCCAAATTTACGCGATGACATGGCTATTTCGGGTTCCAAAGGGTGTGGAACGAAAAGAGGTGTCGGCCAACGCCGAACGGCGCGCATCCTACACCGGCCTCTAACTGAGCGTACAGCAGACAGAGAAAAGCCGGACGTTAGTCAGCGAAAGACCCTCTAAGTTCTTAACTTGTAACTTGTAGCTTAAAACTTGCCGCTGCGTAGCCCTATAATGCGCGCCGGTTTTTGGGGTAATGGTCATGAGCACAGAAGATCCACGGTTTGCAGGCGTCGCCCGCTTGTATGGCATTGAAGGCCTGGAACGTTTGAAAGCGGCCCACGTGGCGATCGTCGGCGTCGGCGGCGTGGGCTCGTGGGCGGCGGAAGCGATTGCCCGGTGCGGTGTGGGCGAGATTTCGCTGTTTGACCTGGACGATGTCTGCGTCAGCAACAGCAACCGCCAGTTGCACGCCCTGGACAGCACCGTGGGCAAGCCCAAGGTCGAAGTGATGGCCGAACGCCTGCGCGGCATCAACCCCGACTGCAGGGTGCACGCGGTGGCGGACTTCGTGACCCGTGACACTATGGCCGAGTACATCACACCGAATATTGATTGCGTGATCGACTGCATCGACGCCGTCAACGCCAAGGCGGCGCTGATCGCCTGGTGCAAGCGCCGCAAGATCCAGATCATCACCACCGGCGGCGCCGGCGGGCAGATCGACCCGACGCTGATCCAGGTCTGCGACCTGAACCGCACCTTCAACGACCCGCTGGCCTCGAAAGTGCGCTCCACGCTACGCCGCGACTACGGCTTTTCGCGCACCGTGACCCGCCATTACAGCGTGCCGTGTGTGTTCTCTACCGAGCAGCTGCGTTATCCCAAGCCGGACGGCAGCATTTGTTTGCAGAAGAGTTTTGTCGGTGACGGCGTGAAGCTGGACTGTGCCGGTGGGTTTGGCGCGGTGATGATGGTCACGGCCACGTTTGGCATGGTGGCCGCGACCAAGGCGGTGGACAAGATTGTGGCCGGGGTGCGCAGGCCGTCGGAGCGGGTCAAGCCTGACTGAATCTCACTGCCGGGCATAGATCCAAATGTGGGAGCGGGCTTGCTCGCGAATGCGGTGGTTCAGTCAATGAAGTATTGACTGACACTACGCTTTCGCGAGCAAGCCCGCTCCCACATTCAGTTTTGTGTACGGCTTAATTCACGCATGCGCTGCAGTACAGCATTAAGACCATTGCTGCGTGACGGCGATAGCTGTCGCGACAGGCCCAACTGTGTAAACCAGTCCGGCAAGTCAACCGCCTGCAGCTCACTTGCCGACAACCCATTGACCCGTGCCAGCAGCAACGCCACCAACCCTCGGATCATTCGCGCATCACTGCTCGCGGCAAACTGCCAATGACCATCCTGCAAACTGGCGACCAACCACACCAGGCTTTCACAGCCCTGTACCAGGTTTGCCTCGACCTTTTCGTCATCCGCCAACGCAGGCAACCGCTCGCCCCATTGCATCAGCAAGCGGGCGCGCTGCTCCCAACTGCCGACTGCCTGAAACGACTCAAGCGCGCTGACGGCATCCACAGGCAAGCTCATCGCAACATATCCAGCGCCTGATCCAGCGCTTCAAAGAAGCGTTCCAGGTCATCGGAATCGTTGTACAGCGCCAGGGACACACGGATCGCCCCGGACAAGTGCATGGCCTTGAGCAACGGCATTGCACAGTGGTGGCCGGCCCGCACGGCAATACCTTGCTCGGTGAGCAGGTGAGCCAGGTCGGCGTTATGCACGCCATCCACGACGAAACTGGCGAGTGCCACCTGTGGCGAGCCGAGTACGCGCACGCCATTGCGCGCTTTCAGGCCGCGCAGCAGGTAGTCATGCAGCGCCGCTTCGTGGGCGACCACGGCCAGCGGGTCCAGTGAGTTCAGGTAATCGAGCGTGGCGCCCAGGCCGATCACACTCGCAATCGGCGGCGTGCCCGCTTCGAAACCCAGCGGGGCAGGGCGAAAGCTCGCACTCTGATACTCGGCCTGCTGCACCATCTCGCCGCCGAACTGCCAGTGGCGCAGGTGATGCAGCGCTTCGTTGCGGCCATACAGCACGCCGACGCCGTCCGGGCCGTAGAGCTTATGGCTGGAAAACACGTAGAAGTCGCAACTCAGCGCCTGTACGTCGTGGCGACCGTGGACAATGCCTTGGGCGCCATCGACCACGGTCAAGGCGCCGTGGGCCTTGGCCATCGGCAGCAAGGCTTGCAAGGGTTGCCAGGCGCCGAGCACGTTGGACAGCTGGCTCACTGCCAGCAAGCGCGTGCGCGGGCCGATCAATTCGGCGGCGGCTTGCAGGTCAATCACGCCATTATCGCCAAGGGGCAATACCACCAGCGTCAGCGCGCGGCGCTTGGCCAGTTGCTGCCAGGGCAGCAGGTTGGCGTGGTGTTCCAGGGCGCTGATGACAATCTCATCGCCCGCATTGAATAAGTGCTCAAGGCCATAGGCCAAAAGGTTCAGCGCAGACGTCGCGCCGTGAGTGAACACGATCTGCCCGTTATCACCTGCGTTCAACCACTGCGCGACCTTGCTGCGACTGTTTTCAAACGCCTGAGTCGCATGGGCACCCGGCAAATGCTGGGCACGGTGCACATTGGCTGCGCCATTGGCGTAGTAATGGCTGATGGCATCCAACAGGGCTTGGGGTTTTTGCGTGGTGGCGGCGTTGTCCAGGTAGGTCTGGTCTTGCCGTTGCAGGGTGGCGATGGCCGGGAAATCGGCGCGCCAGGGAGAGGGCACAAGCATGGTCTTAAGACTCGTATAAGCGAGCCCCAGGTTTGGGGCCCGCTAGTGGCATCGAGTGGCTGCTTAGTTGTGAGCGTGCAGCGCTTCGTTCAGTTCGATCGCCGATTTGTGGGTTTTGCACTCCACGGCACCGGTCTGGGAATTGCGGCGGAACAGCAGGTCCGGCTGGCCGGCCAATTCGCGCGCCTTGACCACTTTGACCAGTTGGTTGTGCTCGTCGAGCAGGGCAACCTTGGTGCCGGCGGTTACGTAGAGGCCCGATTCCACGGTATTGCGGTCGCCCAACGGGATACCGATACCGGCGTTGGCGCCGATCAGGCAGCCTTCGCCAACCTTGATCACGATGTTGCCGCCGCCCGACAGGGTACCCATGGTGGAGCAACCGCCGCCCAGGTCCGAACCCTTGCCGACGAATACGCCAGCCGACACGCGGCCTTCGATCATGCCAGGGCCTTCGGTGCCGCCGTTGAAGTTGACGAAACCTTCGTGCATCACGGTGGTGCCTTCGCCCACGTAGGCGCCCAGGCGGATGCGCGCGGCATCAGCGATACGCACACCGGTCGGCACTACGTAGTCAGTCATTTTCGGGAACTTGTCCACCGAGAACACTTCCAGCAGCTCGCCACGCAGGCGTGCTTCCAGCTGGCGCTCGGCCAATTCGTTGATGTCGATTGCGCCCTGGCTGGTCCATGCCACGTTCGGCAACTGCGGGAACACACCGGCCAGGCTCAGGCCGTGGGGCTTGACCAGGCGGTGGGACAGCAGGTGCAGCTTGAGGTAGGCCTCAGGCGTGGAGGTGAGCGCGGCGTCTTCGGCCAACAGGGTGGCGACCAGCGGCGTGTGGCTTTCAGCCAGGCGGCTCAGCAGGGCAGCTTGGGCAGTGTCGACGCCTTTGAGCGCGTCAGCCAATTGCAGCGCCTGGGAGACGGTGAAGGTGATGGCCTGGTTGCCTTCGGTGTAACCGAGGATCGGCGCGATAGCGGCGACGATTTCGGCCGACGGCTTGAGCAACGGTTGTGCGTAAAACACTTCCAGCCAAGCACCTTGGCGGTTCTGAGTGCCGACGCCGAAGCCCAGGCTGAACAGGGAATTGGACATGCTGTTACCTCTACAAAAATGGAAGGCTGGCCTACTTGAGGGCCGCCGAATAACTATCTGGCTTGAAGCCAATCAGGGTTCTGTCACCGAGATCGAGCACGGGGCGCTTGATCATCGAGGGTTGTGCGAGCATCAATTCAATGGCTTTCGACTGATCGAGATCGGCTTTGCGTTCGTCTTCGAGTTTGCGAAAGGTGGTGCCCGCACGGTTCAAAACCACCTGCCAACCGTGCTCGTTGCACCATTGGGTCAAGTGTTCGCGGTCGATACCGGCCGTTTTGTAGTCGTGGAATTCATAGCTCACGCCGTGCTCATCGAGCCAGGTGCGGGCTTTTTTCATGGTGTCGCAGGCTTTGATGCCGAAAAGGTGCAAGGTTTTGCTTGAAGCGGTCAAGGAATTGCCCCCCTTTGGACGTACGAAAGTTAAAGGTCACGGATTATGCCACGACCAGCGGGTTTGGGTGCCGCTCGTCATACCTGCCAATGATTCCGTGCGACTTATGTGCAAAGGCCGTCGCGCAGCCAAGCGGGTAACATAGCCGTTTAATATGGCACTTCAGCGGCCAGTTGTTGCCAGATCGGTGTCATTGCAAGTCGATTGTCCGGGAAACCCGCGTTATGCAAACCGCCTATACCGTTCTTATCCTGCTGATGCTGGTCAGCGTTTCGCGCCTTGTCGGGCGCATTATTCCCCTGCCGTTGCCCTTGGTGCAGATCGCCGCCGGCGCCTTGCTGGCCTGGCCTACGCTAGGGCTGCACGTAGCACTGGACCCGGAGCTGTTCCTGTTTCTGTTTCTGCCGCCGTTGCTGTTCTCCGATGGCTGGCGCATGCCCAAGCGCGAATTGTGGCGCCTGCGTGGCCCGATCCTGACGTTGGCGGTGGGGCTGGTGTTGTTTACTGTGGTCGGTGCCGGTTACTTCATCCATTGGATATTGCCTACGATCCCGTTGCCGGTGGCCTTCGCCTTGGCGGCCGTATTGTCCCCGACTGACGCCGTAGCGGTGTCGGCCATTTCCCAAAATCGCCTGCCAAAGCCTTTGATGCATATGCTGCAAGGCGAGGCATTGATGAATGATGCCTCGGGCCTGGTGACCTTCAAGTTCGCCCTGGCGGCGGCGTTGACCGGCGTGTTTTCCCTGGCCGATGCCAGCCTGACTTTTGTGCTGGTAGCGGTGGGCGGCCTCGCGGTAGGCGTGGCGCTGAGCTGGTTGGTCGGCCGTTTACGTGCCTGGATGATTGCCCGTGGCTGGGACGACCCGGCCACCCACGTGGTGTTTATGTTACTGCTGCCGTTCGCAGCCTATGTGCTGGCCGAGCGCCTGGGGGCATCGGGCATTCTGTCGGCGGTGGCGGCGGGCATGATGCAAAGCTGGCTCGACTTGCTGCCACGCCAGACCAGTACGCGCCTGCTCAATCGCAGTGTCTGGTCGCTGCTGGAGTTTGCGTTTAATGGCCTGATCTTTTTGCTGCTGGGCCTGCAACTGCCGGACATCATCAAGGCCGTGGTCAGTCACGAGCCGACACTATGGCCAACCTTGCTGTATCGCTGCCTGGATGTGGTTGCGATTTTCCTGGTGCTGGTGGTGTTGCGCTTTATCTGGGTGCAAAGCATCTGGCGGCTCTCGGGTTTACTGCGGCGTATTCGCGGTAAAAGCGAGCTGACATTGGTGCCGACTGCCCGTTCCTGCTGGCTGTTGACTGTTGGCGGCGTGCGCGGTGCTGTCACCTTGGCGGGTGTGATGTCGGTGCCTCTGCTGCTGGCGCCGGGCCAGGATTTTCCCGAGCGCGACCTGCTGATCTTCATCGCCGCCGGCGTGATCCTGTTGTCGCTGGTCGCCGCCTGTATCGCGTTGCCATTGCTGCTGCGTGGCATCGAGCAGAGCCCGGATGAAAAGCGCCATAACGAAGTGCGCGAGGCGTGGAAAAAGACCGCCGTAGCCGCCATCCACGCGCTGGAAGCGGACGAGCCTGCCGAAACCGAAACCCCAGACGCCGCCCAGGCAGCACTCGCGACCGAGCTAAAGGCGCGCTTGATGTCGGAATATCGTCATCAGTTGGAAGTATTCAACGATTCAGCCGAAGCCCAGGCGCTGGCGCACCAGATGGACTTGCTTGAACGTAAATTGCGCCTCAAGGCCCTGCGCGCGCAGCGCTTGGAGTTGTACAGCTTGAGCCGCCATCACCAGATTGGTGATGACGTTTTGCGCGAGGTGTTGGCGGATCTGGATATGAGTGAGGCGAATCTGGGGGCTATCAAGTAAATTGGCCTACCATTGGTTTGAGCTAGGAAAGGCTGCCATATCCATCTATCGGGCCGCTGTCACTCGGGGGCTTTTATGGTGTTAAATGCCTCCCTCGTGATCAATAGTGTTCTACATTGATCCTATGACAGTCTGATGCATTTTTGAGATCTGCTCGCCTCTGGCTTGAGCGGCTCGTTTGCCGGATGAAAAGTCAAAAAAATCATGGAGAGGAGTCATGTCTAAAAGCAATGTCGTCTCGTTTACCGAAAAGAAAGCCGAGCTTCAAGCCGGGGCAGGCTTTCTTGAGTTGCTTGACAACGATATCAAGGCAAATCCAGACACTGTTCTGCCATTGCCACGCGGTTTGGTGCAGCGCATTGAAACCCTTCGCGCTAAAGCAGACGCTAACCGTCGTCGCGAGCTGCAAGAAGGGTGAGCGCGGCTGAGAGCGCTGTTCATGTCGAAAACGGGTGGGCTCTTTATGCTCACCCGTTTTTCGTTTCACGTCTTGATGAACTCACCGTTGAGATAGAGCGAGCTGCTGTCAGTGATCCTGATGGTTTTCATCATCATCCGGCTTACAAGTTGTTCGATGCTGTAACCGTTAACATTCTGCATAACGTGCCGGCTGACCCGACTCGTCCTTGTTACCGTCAGGGAAAGACGCTTGGACGTGAATTTTTACATTGGTTCAGAGTGAAAAAACAGGGCATGTTGCCGCGATATCGCTTGTTCTTCCAGTTCAGGTCCGATGCGCCGAAGACTATTATTTATGCTTGGCTGAATGATGAGCGAACCTTGCGCAAGGCTGGCGATAAAAATGATGTCTACGCCGTTTTCACAACAATGCTGAAAAACGCAAAGATGCCCAATTCCTTTGCTGAGTTGATGGCGGTGTGCAAAGGGTTAAGCCTTGATGGTGCGGCTACCGGCACCGAGGAAGAGTAGATCTGTTTAAAAAATCAAAAGCCCAGCTTGATCCGCTGGGCTTTTTGTATGGGCATTTACCGACGGCGTCGAATAAAGTCCCGAATCCGCTCTGCTGCTTCCACACACTCCGCCAACGGCGCCACCAGCGCCAGGCGCACACGCCCGGCGCCCGGGTTGAAACCGTCCACTTCGCGGGACAGGTACGAGCCCGGCACCACGGTCACGTGTTCTTCCACGAACAAATCGCGGCAGAACGCAGCATCGTCGCCCTGTACATTCGGCCACAGGTAGAAGCCGCCGTCTGGGGCTTGTACATCCAGCACCGGCTTGAGAATCGCCAGCACGGCGTCGAATTTCTCCCGATACATGTCCCGGTTAAGCAATACGTGAGCCTCGTCCTGCCAGGCCGCAATGCTGGCCAGCTGGGTTTGCACCGGCATCGCGCAGCCGTGGTAGGTGCGGTACAACAGGAAGGCCTTGAGGATGTCGGCGTCGCCGGCCACGAAGCCCGAGCGCAGGCCTGGCAGGTTGGAGCGTTTGGACAGGCTGTGGAACACCACGCAACGCTTGAAGTCCTGGCGGCCGAGTTCCACGCAGGCGCTGAGCAAGCCTGGCGGCGGGGTCTGTTCGTCGAAGTACAGCTCGCTGTAGCACTCGTCGGCGGCGATCACGAAGTCATATTCGTCGGCCAGGGCGATGAGCTTTTTCAGGGTCTCGACCGGGATCAGCGCGCCGGTCGGGTTGCCGGGGGAGCACAGGAACAGGATCTGGCAGCGTTTCCAGATGTCTGGCGTTACCGCATCGAAGTCCGGGTTGAAACCGTTGCTGTCCAGGCACGGCAGGTAATGCGGCTTGGCCCCGGCCAGGAACGCAGCGCCCTCGTAGATCTGATAGAACGGGTTCGGGCTGACCACCAGTGCATCGTCAGCACGGTTGACCACGGTCTGGGTGAAGGCAAACAAGGCCTCGCGGGTGCCGTTGACCGGCAAAATGTTGCGCGCCGGGTCCAGCCAGCCTTTGGGCACGTTGAAGCGGCGCTCGCACCAGGCGCCGATGGCCTCGCGCAGGGCCGGAATGCCCAGGGTGGTCGGGTACACCGCCATCTGGTCAAGGTTGTCCGCCAGAGCCTTGGCCACGAAGGCCGGGGATTTGTGCTTCGGCTCGCCGATGGACAGCGCGATCGGGCGTTTGTCCGGGTTCGGCGTGACGCTGCCGAGCAGGGCGCGCAGTTTTTCGAACGGGTAGGGCTGCAGCTGGTTCAGGGCGTTGTTCATGTAAGCCTCTTACGGTCAGCACGCACTCTGTGGGAGCTGGCTTGCCTGCGATGGCATCACTGTGGTCTGCCTGATAGACCAAGGTGTCTGCATCGCAGGCAAGCCAGCTCCCACATGAATCGTGTCCACAATGTTAAAAATCAAATGGTCAGTCTGGTCAGCTCGACACCCGGTTCCTGGCTCACGCTTAATTGCTGCACGATAGCTTCCTGCAAACGCAGGCACAGCTGCGGGTCGGACAGCGGCTGGTTGTCGGCGTCGGTAATAAAGAACACGTCTTCCACGCGTTCCCCCAGGGTCGCAATCTTGGCGTTTTGCAACGACAGGTCGAACTCCAGGAAAATCCCGCCGATGCGCGCCAGCAAGCCTGGGCGGTCCGGTGCGCTGAGTTCCAACACGGTCACCGGGCGCTGGGCGTCGTTGGAAATGGTCACCTGGGGCGCAAAGGCAAAGTGTTTGAGCTGGCGCGGTACCCGACGCTGGATGATGGTCGGGTAGTCGTCAGGGTTGCGCAGGGCCTCGGTAAGGCCTTCGCGGATCTTTTTCACGCGCGCCGGGTTGTCGCCGATCGAGTCGCCATCGGTGTCGAGCACAATGTAGGTGTCGAGGGTGAACTGGCTGCTGGAGGTGATAACCCGCGCGTCATGGATGTTCAGGTTGAGTTGGTCCATGGCGGCCACGGTCACGGCGAAGAAGTCGTGCTGGTCCGGCGCGTAGATGAAGA
Organism: Pseudomonas onubensis; assembly: GCF_965653655.1. Classification (NCBI taxonomy): domain Bacteria; kingdom Pseudomonadati; phylum Pseudomonadota; class Gammaproteobacteria; order Pseudomonadales; family Pseudomonadaceae; genus Pseudomonas; species Pseudomonas onubensis. The sequence goes on from NZ_CBFHAZ010000030.1 coordinate 11,787, forward strand.
TCTGCGTTCCGCCTTCGAATTCGCGTTGGGTGGTTTCCTTGATCAGCACCAGTGGACCACCGTCGGCCGGCTGTTGCAGGATCGCGTCACTGTGCCAGGCCACGTCGCCGGCGGTGTGGCGCAAGAAGTAGTCATCACCCAGTTGCGACCACAGCTGCTCGACGTCATCCGGGTCGTTGCCACCGCGCACGAGGATATCCAGGGCCGCGCTTTGGGTGCGGCGGATCTGCTCCTCACGGTCTACCGGGTTCTCCAGGCCACGGCGCAGCGCGCGCTTGGTCTCGGTGTAGAGCTGGCGCAACAGGCTGGCGCGCCAGGAATTCCAAAGCGTCGGGTTAGTGGCGTTGATGTCGGAGACGGTCAGCACGTAGAGGTAATCGAGGCGAGTTTCATCGCCGACGATCCCGGCAAAATCGTGAATCACCTGCGGGTCGGACAGGTCTTTGCGCTGGGCGGTGGTCGACATCACCAGGTGGTTCTGCACCAGCCACACGATCAGGCGGCTGTCCCACAGCGGCAGCTGGTGGCGCTGGCAGAAGGCTTCGGCATCAACCGCGCCGACTTCGGAGTGGTCGCCATGCCGGCCTTTGCCGATGTCGTGGTACAGGCCGGCCAGGTAGATCAGCTCGGGCTTGGGCAGCTTGGCCATGAGCTTGCTGGCCAACGGGAATTTCTCTGACACCTGGGTGTACTGCAACTTGCGCAGGTGTTTGATCAAATTGAGGGTGTGGGCGTCGACGGTATAGATGTGGAACAGGTCGTGTTGCATCTGCCCGACAATAAAGCCGAACTCCGGCAGGTAGCGGCCGAGGATGCCGTAACGGTTCATGCGCCGCAGGTTGCGGTGAATGCCGATCTTGCACTTGAACAGTTCGATAAACAGGCTGGTGTTGCGGATGTCGTTGCGAAAGTCATCGTCGATCAGGTGACGGTTTTCGCGCAGCAGACGGATGGTATCGGCGCGCACGCCTTTGATTTCCGGCTGCTGGGCCATCAGCACGAAGATTTCCAGCATGGCGAACGGCGTGCGCCGGAACACATTGTCGTTGCGCGCTTCGATATACCCGTCGTGCAACTGAAAACGCGAGTTGATCGGCTGCGGCGGGGCTTCGTCTTCCGGCGCTAGGATCACTTCTTCGAAGTGCTGGATGATCAGGTCGCTGAGTTGGGCAATGCTCATGACCACGCGGTAATACTGCTGCATGAAGCTTTCGATGCTGGTTTTTGCGTCTTCGCCTTCAAAGCCCAGCAGAGTGGCAATGGAACGCTGGTGGTCGAACAGCAGGCGGTCTTCGGAGCGCCCGGCAAGCATGTGCAGGGCGTAGCGCACTTTCCACAGAAACTCCTGGGACGAAGCCAGCAGGGCATTTTCGCTTTCGACCAGAAAGCCCTCGCCAGCCAAGGCGCGCAGGTTGAGGGTGCCGTATTGGCGCCGGGCGACCCACAGAATAGTTTGGATGTCGCGCAGCCCACCCGGTGAACCTTTGACGTTGGGTTCCAGGTTGTATTCGGTGTCGTTGTACTTGTGGTGGCGGGCTTTTTGCTCGGCACGCTTGGCCAGGAAGAACTCCTTGCTCGGCCACATATGCGCGGTGCTGGTGACCTCCAGCATGCGCTGGCGCAGGCGTTCTGGCCCGGCGATGGTGCGGCTTTCCATCAGGTTGGTGATCACAGTGAGGTCGGCGCGTGCCTCCTCGGCGCACTCGTCCACCGAGCGCACGCTCTGGCCAACTTCCAGGCCGATGTCCCACAACAACGTCAGAAAACGCTCGATGGAATCGCGAAAGATCTCATGATCGGCGCTGTCCAGCAGGATCAGCAGGTCGATGTCGGAGTAGGGGTGCAACTCGCCGCGACCATAGCCGCCGACCGCCACCAGGGCGATGTCGGCGTCTTCACTCCAACTGAACTGCTCCCAGGCCTTTTGCAGGATGTTGTCGACGAACCAGGCGCGGTCCTCGATCAGCCGACGAATGTCGCGGCCGCTGCGAAAGCGCTCATCAAGCACCTCGCGGGCCTGGCGGATAGCCTTCTTGAAGGCGGCGATGGGGCTTGCCTTCAGCGCCAGTTCGGCCTGGAACTGGCCGCGGTCGAAGAGTTCGGGATCCACCTGGGGCATCGATCGGCTTTCCTATCTGTCTATGGAGTCATTCACAACGGTGCAGCTGGAAAACCGAGGCAACCATTACGCCGAAACGCGAGGAATCGTGTCGTCAGCGCGCAGGGTGAAGATCTCGTAGCCGGTCTCGGTGACCAGCAGGGTGTGTTCCCACTGGGCCGAGAGCTTGCGGTCCTTGGTGATGGCGGTCCAGCCGTCGCCCAGCACCTTGGTGTCGGCCTTGCCCTGGTTGATCATCGGCTCGATGGTGAAGGTCATGCCCGCCTTGAGCTCCATGCCGGTGCCGGCGCGGCCGTAGTGCAGGATCTGCGGTTCTTCGTGGAATACCTTGCCGATGCCATGGCCGCAGAATTCACGGACTACCGAGAAACCGTTCTTTTCCGCGTGCTTCTGGATCACTTCACCGATATCGCCCAGGCGGCAGCCGGGCTTGACGATCTCGATGGCCTTATACATGCATTCCTGGGTGACCTGGGACAGGCGCTCAGCCCAGACCGGCACGGTGCCGACGTGGAACATGCGGCTGGTGTCGCCGTGGTAGCCATCCTTGATCACCGTGACGTCGATGTTCAGGGTGTCGCCGTCCTTCAACGGTTTGTCGCCCGGGATCCCGTGGCAGACCACGTGGTTGATCGAGGTGCAGATCGACTTGGGGAAGCCCTTGTAGTTGAGCGGGGCAGGGATGGCTTTTTGCACGTCGACTATATAGTCGTGGCAAATGCGGTCCAGGGCTTCGGTGGTGACGCCGGGTTTGACGTGTTCGGCAATCATTTCCAGCACGTCGGCAGCCAGTTTGCCGGCAACGCGCATGCCTGCGATGTCTTCGGCGGTTTTCAAGTTAACGGTCATACAGGCTCTCTCTAGCGCGACGCGCTGAAATCAATACGGTTTACGGGCGTGCGACAAAAGGTTACAGAATTCGCACAAGCCCCAAAAAACCTGATTCTAACAGACGCGGGCGGCAAATCATGAGCCTCTGATGATCGCTTCTGTCTATCAAGGTGGGGGCATATTGGCTCTATTCAAAGGGTTACGCAAAAGCGGAGCACGGCAAATGTGATTGCGGGTTTCGTTTTTGTCCTTCCTGTGGTATAAAATGCGCCGCTTTCCGGGGATGCCCCGCGAAGCTTAAATCCACACACGTGTCGACACGATGACCTGGGTGCCGGAGGCCTTGAAGCCGCTGGTTGGTCATTGGGATACGTGGAGGCCAAACCCGACTTATTAAGGAACTATCATGTCCCAAGTCAACATGCGCGATATGCTGAAGGCCGGTGTGCACTTCGGTCACCAGACCCGTTACTGGAACCCGAAAATGGGTAAATACATTTTCGGCGCGCGTAACAAGATCCACATTATCAACCTTGAAAAAACCCTGCCAATGTTCAACGAAGCTCTGACTTTCGTAGAGCGTCTGGCCCAGGGCAAAAACAAGATCCTGTTCGTCGGCACCAAGCGTTCCGCTGGCAAGATCGTTGCTGAAGAAGCAGCACGTTGCGGTTCGCCGTACGTCGATCACCGCTGGTTGGGCGGCATGCTGACCAACTTCAAAACCATCCGTGCTTCCATCAAGCGTCTGCGTGACCTTGAAGTGCAAGCCGAAGACGGTACTTTCGCCAAGCTGACCAAGAAAGAGGCGCTGATGCGCACTCGCGACCTGGAAAAGCTCGATCGTTCCCTGGGTGGTATCAAGGACATGGGCGGTCTGCCTGACGCACTGTTCGTTATCGACGTTGATCACGAGCGCATCGCGATCACCGAAGCCAACAAGCTGGGCATCCCGGTTATCGGCGTAGTCGATACCAACAGCAGCCCGGAAGGCGTTGACTACATCATCCCAGGCAACGATGACGCAATCCGCGCTATCCAGCTGTACATGGGTTCGATGGCTGACGCTGTAATCCGTGGTCGCAACCACGTTGCTGGTGGTACCGAGCAGTTCGTTGAAGAAGCTCCGGTAGCTGCCGCTGAGTAATTAGCGCCCTGGCGTTGACTCAGTAAGCAAAAAGGGGGCTTGGCCCCCTTTTTGCCACCTCGAAAACCATTTGTCGGCAGCGCAGCTACAACTTCTGTAACGTGCAGCGGCCTACAAGGGTGATTCGGGAAGAATTGATCGCCCGTTTGATCGGGTGGAATGGTTGAAAACCTATCCAAGAGGATTTTGAAATGGCAGAGATTACTGCAGCGTTGGTTAAAGAACTGCGTGAGCGTACCGGCGAAGGCATGATGGATTGCAAAAAGGCCTTGACCAAGGCTGGCGGCGACATCGAAAAAGCCATCGACGACATGCGTGCTTCCGGCGCCATCAAGGCTGCCAAGAAAGCCGGCAACGTCGCTGCTGAAGGCGCTATCGCTCTGGTTGAAGACGGCAAGGCTGCCGTTCTGCTGGAAGTGAACTCCCAGACCGACTTCCTGGCTCTGCAAGACGACTTCAAGGCATTCGTTGCTGCCAGCGTCAAGAAAGCATTCGACGACAAGCTGACTACTGTTGAGCCGTTGATCGAGGCTCAAGAAGCTGATCGCCTGGTACTGGTCGGCAAGGTTGGCGAAAACGTCAACATCCGTCGCCTGGCTCGCATCGAAGGTGATGTGGTTGGTGGTTACCTGCACGGTAACAAAATCGGCGTCGTGGTTGCCCTGAAAGGCGGCGACGTTGAGCTGGCAAAAGATATCGCTATGCACGTAGCGGCCAGCAACCCTGAATTCCTGCTGCCATCGGAAGTCTCCGCTGACGCAATCGAACGCGAAAAAGCCGTGTTCCTGAGCCTCAACGCTGACAAGATCGCCGGCAAGCCGGAAAACATCGTTGAAAACATGATCAAAGGCCGTATCAGCAAGTTCCTGGCTGAAGCGAGCCTGGTTGAGCAGGCGTTCGTCAAGAACCCTGAAATCAAGGTTGGCGACCTGGCTAAGAAAGCCGGCGCTGAAATCGTTTCCTTCACCTACTACAAAGTAGGCGAGGGCATCGAGAAGCCGGTCGACAACTTCGCTGAAGAAGTTGCTGCCCAGCTGGCTGCCGCCAAGCAATAAGACAGTTTTCAACTGTCGCCGAAAGAGGCTGCCCGCTCACGCGCGCAGCCTCTTTTCAAATGGGAAGGCCAATTTTTATTTGGTTTCCTGTCGGAACTGGCTTACAAAGCCGTGTTCCGATGGCGCTGTGATAGCGTCCAGCTAGAGTGAACGCAAGCCGTAAACGGCTCGCCAAGAATTTTTAAAAAATACGCCGCAGGAGAGATTCGCAATGGCTCAGCAGGGCAGTGGTTATCAGGCTCGCTATAAACGCATTCTACTCAAGCTCAGCGGCGAGGCCCTGATGGGCTCGGAAGAGTTCGGGATCGATCCCAAAGTACTCGACCGCATGGCGCTCGAAGTTGGCCAACTGGTCGGCATCGGCGTACAAGTCGGCCTGGTGATTGGCGGCGGTAACCTGTTCCGTGGCGCGGCACTGAGTGCTGCCGGTATGGATCGTGTCACTGGCGACCACATGGGCATGCTGGCCACTGTGATGAACGCCCTGGCCATGCGCGACGCCCTGGAGCGCGCCAATATCTCGGCCATCGTGATGTCGGCTATTTCCATGGTTGGCGTGACTGATCATTATGATCGTCGCAAAGCCATGCGCCACCTGAACGCCAAAGAAGTCGTGATCTTTGCTGCCGGTACCGGCAACCCGTTCTTCACCACGGACTCGGCTGCCTGCCTGCGTGCCATCGAAATCGATGCCGACGTGGTACTCAAGGCCACCAAGGTGGATGGCGTCTACACTGCCGACCCATTCAAAGACCCGCATGCCGAGAAGTTCGATCATCTGACCTACGATGAAGTGCTGGATCGCAAGCTGGGTGTGATGGACCTGACGGCTATTTGCCTGTGCCGCGACCACAAGATGCCGCTGCGCGTATTTAACATGAACAAGCCCGGCGCCCTGCTGAATATCGTACATGGCGGCGCGGAAGGGACTCTGATCGAGGAAGGCCAACAATGATCAACGAAATCAAGAAAGACGCTCAAGAGCGTATGCACAAATCCCTGGAGTCTCTGAACCACGCGTTTGGTCAGATTCGTACCGGTAAGGCTCACCCAAGCATTCTGGGTAGCGTGATGGTGCCGTACTACGGCACAGATACCTCCATCACCCAGGTGGCCAACATCACCGTGAAAGACTCGCGCACCCTGCAAGTCGTGGCTTTTGAGCGCAACATGCTCGGCGCTGTCGACAAAGCTATCCAGAGCGCTGGCTTGAACCTCAACCCGACGAACCTGGGTGAGTTGCTGCTGATCTCTATGCCGGCCCTGACCGAAGAAACCCGTAAGGGCTTCACCAAGCAGGCGCGCAGCGCAGCTGAAGATGCGCGGGTTGCAGTGCGTAATATCCGCCGTGATGCGCTGGGCGACCTGAAGAAACTGGTCAAGGACAAAGAAATCAGCGAAGACGAAGAACGTCGCGCCGTCGCCGAAATCGACAAGCTGACCAAAGATGCCGAGGCCCAGATCACCAAGGCCACGGAAGAGAAAGAAAAGGACCTGATGGCCGTATAAGGGGTCAGGACGCCTTCATGGAAAAGACCAAGCAGACTGTGCCCTCTGTGGTGCCGCGCCATGTCGCGATCATCATGGATGGGAATAATCGCTGGGCGAAGAAACGCTTTATGCCGGGTGTCGCCGGGCATAAAGCGGGTGTCGATGCAGTGCGCGCCGTGATTGAGGTGTGTGCCGAGGCCAAGGTCGAAGTGTTGACCTTGTTTGCCTTCTCCAGTGAGAACTGGCAACGGCCAGCCGAAGAAGTCAGCGCCTTGATGGACCTGTTCTTCAAGGCTTTGCGTCGTGAGGCCAAGCGCCTTAACGACAACAACATCAGCCTGCGTATTATCGGTGACCGCTCGCGGTTTCATCCGGAGTTGCAGGCAGCCATGCGCGAAGCAGAAGCCATCACTGCCGGCAGCAACCGTTTTGTACTGCAGATCGCGGCCAACTATGGCGGCCAGTGGGATATCGCCCAGGCCGCGCAGCGCCTTGCCCGCGAAGTACAGGCCGGGCACCTGCGGCCCGACGACATCACGCCCGAATTGTTGCAAACCTGCCTGGTGACCGGTGACCTGCCGTTGCCGGACCTGTGCATCCGCACCGGTGGCGAGCACCGCATCAGCAATTTCCTGCTGTGGCAGCTGGCCTACACCGAGCTGTACTTCTCCGACCTGTTCTGGCCGGACTTCAAACACGATGCCATGCGTAATGCACTGGCCGATTTCGCTTCCCGTCAGCGCCGCTTCGGTAAAACGAGCGAGCAGATCGAAGCTGGAGCCCGGGTTTAAATGCTTAAACAACGAATCATCACTGCACTGATCCTGCTGCCGATTGCCTTGTGTGGGTTTTTCCTGCTCGACGGTTCCGGCTTTGCGCTGTTTATCGGCGTGGTCGTGACCCTGGGTGCCTGGGAATGGGCGCGTCTGGCGGGCTTCGAGGCACAATTGCCACGTGTGGCCTACGCCGCTGTCGTGGCGCTGTTGCTGTTCCTGATGCATACCCTGTCGAGCATCGTGGTGCCTTGGGTATTAGGCGCTGCGGTGCTGTGGTGGGCGCTCGCGACCTTCCTGGTGCTGACGTTTCCGCGCACCAGCGGCCATTGGTCCAGTGTTGCCAGCAAGTTGGTGATTGGCTTGCTGATTTTGTTGCCGGCCTGGCAAGGCCTGGTGGAAATCAAGAATGCACCGATGGGCAACTGGCTGATCATGGCGGTGATGGTGTTGGTGTGGGGCGCTGATATTGGCGCCTACTTCTCCGGCCGCGCCTTCGGTAAGCGCAAGCTGGCTCCGGCAGTCAGCCCCGGCAAGAGCTGGGAAGGCGTTTACGGCGGCCTGGCGTTGACCTTGCTGATCACGCTGGTAGTGGGTGTTGTGCGCGACTGGTCGGTAAAGGAAATACTCCTGGCCCTGCTGGGCACGGCAGTCGTGGTGTTCATCTCAGTGGTGGGCGACCTGACTGAAAGCATGTTCAAGCGCCAGGCCGGGATCAAGGACAGCAGCAATCTGCTGCCGGGCCATGGCGGCGTGCTGGACCGTATCGACAGCCTTACCGCTGCGATCCCGATCTTTGCCGTGCTGTTGTGGATGACGGCTTCGTGAGCCGCTTGCAACAGGTGACCGTGCTGGGTGCAACCGGCTCGGTGGGGCTGAGCACCCTGGATGTGATCGCTCGCCATCCTGACCGTTATCAGGTGTTTGCCTTGACCGGCTTCACCCGCTTGAGCGAGCTGCTGGCCCTGTGCGTGCGCCACACGCCGCGCTTTGCCGTGGTGCCTGAAGTGGCGGCAGCGCGTGGCTTGCAGCAACAACTGCAGGCTGCCGGGCTGGCTACGCAAGTGCTGGTAGGTGAGGAAGGTTTGTGCCAGGTGTCAGCCGATGCCGAAGTGGACACGGTGGTGGCGGCCATTGTCGGCGCAGCGGGTTTGCGCCCGACGTTGGCAGCGGTGGATGCCGGCAAGAAGATCCTGCTGGCTAATAAAGAAGCGCTGGTCATGTCCGGCACGCTCTTTATGCAGGCGGTACGCAAGAGCGGCGCAGTGTTGTTGCCCCTCGACAGCGAACACAACGCAATTTTCCAGTGCATGCCCGGCGATTTTGCCCGTGGCTTGAGCCAGGTGGGTGTACGGCGGATTCTTCTTACGGCATCCGGTGGCCCGTTCCGGCAAACTCCATTGGCTGATTTGGAGCATGTGTCGCCTGACCAGGCTTGTGCACATCCGAACTGGTCCATGGGGCGCAAGATTTCCGTGGACTCGGCGAGCATGATGAACAAAGGCCTGGAGTTGATCGAAGCGTGCTGGTTGTTCGACGCTCGGCCCGATCAGGTTGAAGTGGTGATCCACCCGCAAAGTGTGATTCATTCCCTGGTCGACTACGTGGACGGTTCGGTGTTGGCGCAACTGGGTAACCCGGACATGCGCACGCCGATCGCCAATGCCCTGGCCTGGCCGGAGCGAATTGACTCGGGTGTCGCACCGTTGGACCTGTTCACCGTTGCGCGCCTGGACTTCGAGGCGCCGGACGAGCAGCGCTTCCCGTGCCTGCGTTTGGCGCGGCAAGCGGCAGAGGCGGGCAATAGCGCACCGGCGATGCTCAATGCGGCTAACGAGGTGGCTGTGGCGGCGTTTCTGGACGGGCGTATTCGCTTCCCGCAGATCCCGAGTATCATCGAGGAAGTTTTGAGCCTTGAGCCCGTTGTGGCAGTGGATGATTTAGGTGCAGTGTTCGAGGCCGATGCAAAGGCCCGTACGCTGGCCGAGCAATGGTTGAACCGCAACGCGCGTTAGTCTGTGGGCGGGTTTGAGCCTTCAGGCACTGGATTGGAATGCGGAGAAATTAGATGAGTGCGCTCTACATGATTGTCGGCACCCTGGTTGCTCTGGGTGTGCTGGTTACCTTCCACGAATTCGGCCACTTTTGGGTGGCGCGTCGTTGCGGCGTCAAGGTACTGCGCTTTTCCGTCGGTTTTGGCATGCCATTGCTGCGTTGGCACGATCGGCGTGGCACCGAATTCGTGATTGCGGCCATTCCGTTGGGCGGCTACGTCAAGATGCTCGACGAGCGCGAAGGCGAAGTGCCGGCCGATCAGTTGGATCAGTCGTTCAATCGCAAGACCGTTCGTCAGCGCATCGCGATTGTGGCTGCCGGTCCGATCGCCAACTTCCTCTTGGCGATCGTGTTCTTCTGGGTCTTGGCCATGATGGGCAGCCAGCAGGTGCGCCCGGTCATCGGCGCGGTCGAAGCCGACAGCATGGCGGCCAAGGCCGGCCTGGTCGCAGGGCAAGAAATTGTTTCCATTGATGGCGAGCCGACCACAGGGTGGGGCGCGGTCAATTTACAGCTGGTACGCCGCATGGGTGAAAGCGGCACCATTAATGTGGTGGTGCGCGAACAGGATTCCACCGCCGAGACGCCTCGCACCCTGGCCCTGGATCACTGGCTCAAGGGCGCAGATGAGCCTGACCCGATCAAGTCGCTGGGGATTCGACCGTGGCGCCCGGCCTTGCCGCCGGTGCTGGCCGAGCTGGACCCGAAAGGCCCGGCACAAGCCGCAGGTCTGAAAACCGGCGACCGCTTGTTGGCCCTTGATGGCCAGGTGCTCGGCGACTGGCAGCAAGTGGTCGATCTGGTGCGTGTACGTCCTGATACCAAGATTGTGCTGAAAGTTGAGCGCGATGATGCTCAAATCGACGTCCCTGTGACCCTGGCGGTACGTGGGGAAGCCAAGGCCGCGGGGGGGTATCTGGGCGCCGGGGTGAAAGGAGTCGACTGGCCACCTTCGATGGTGCGGGAGGTCAGCTTCGGGCCGCTGGCGGCAATTGGCGAGGGCGCGAAACGCACTTGGACCATGAGTGTGCTGACCCTCGAATCGCTCAAGAAAATGTTGTTCGGCGAGCTCTCGGTAAAAAACTTGAGTGGACCGATAACCATTGCTAAAGTGGCGGGCGCTTCTGCCCAGTCGGGTGTCGCGGATTTCCTGAATTTCCTGGCTTATCTGAGTATTAGCCTTGGAGTTCTGAATTTGTTGCCCATTCCAGTATTGGATGGGGGGCATCTGTTGTTTTATCTGGTCGAGTGGGTGCGTGGGCGCCCCTTGTCGGATCGGGTGCAGGGTTGGGGGATACAGATCGGTATCAGTTTGGTGGTCGGAGTGATGTTGTTAGCTCTGGTCAACGATCTGGGAAGACTGTAACGCTTCGCTGAATTGCGAATCTGCCGCATTTTGCGGCAGTTTGTTTATTGCCAGTTGGAATAAGAAAGGACTTCATGAAACGTCTGCTGCTAACTGCGGTTCTCACCGTATTGATGATCGCCGAAGTTCACGCCGAGTCCTTCACTATCTCCGATATTCGTGTCAACGGCCTCCAGCGGGTTTCCGCCGGTAGCGTCTTTGGTGCCTTGCCGTTGAACGTCGGGGAACAGGCTGATGATCGTCGCCTGGTGGAATCCACTCGTGCGCTGTTCAAAACCGGGTTCTTTCAAGATATCCAACTGGGTCGCGAAGGTAACGTCCTGGTCATCACTGTCGTTGAGCGACCTTCCGTCGCCAGTATCGAGATCGAGGGTAACAAGGCGATCTCCACTGAAGACTTGATGAAGGGTCTCAAGCAATCCGGCCTGGCCGAAGGCGAGATCTTCCAGCGCGCCACCCTTGAGGGTGTGCGTAACGAACTGCAACGTCAGTACGTGGCTCAGGGTCGCTATTCCGCGTCCGTGGATACCGAAGTGATCCCGCAGCCTCGTAACCGTGTTGGCCTCAAGGTCAAGATCAACGAAGGCACAGTAGCGGCCATCCAGCACATCAACGTGGTGGGTAACACCAAGTTTGCTGATGACGACCTGATCGACCTGTTCGAACTCAAGACCACCAACTGGCTGTCGTTCTTCAAGAACGATGACAAGTACGCCCGTGAAAAACTCTCCGGTGACCTGGAACGTCTGCGTTCCTACTACCTGGACCGTGGCTATATCAACATGGATATCGCTTCGACCCAGGTGTCCATCACCCCGGACAAGAAACACGTCTACATCACCGTCAACGTCAACGAAGGTGAGAAATACACCGTGCGTGACGTCAAGCTCAGCGGTGACCTGAAAGTCCCTGAGGACCAGGTGAAGTCGTTGTTGCTGGTGCAGAAAGATCAGGTGTTCTCGCGCAAGCTGATGACTACCACGTCCGAACTGATCACCCGTCGCCTGGGTAACGAAGGCTATACCTTCGCCAACGTCAACGGCGTGCCGACCCCGCACGACGAAGACCACACCGTAGACATCACCTTCGTTGTCGACCCAGGCAAGCGTGCCTACGTGAACCGCATCAATTTCCGTGGCAACACCAAGTCTGCGGACGAAGTGCTGCGTCGTGAGATGCGTCAGATGGAAGGTGGCTGGGCGTCGACTTACCTGATCGACCAGTCCAAGACCCGTCTTGAACGCCTGGGCTTCTTTAAGGAAGTCAACGTCGAAACCCCGGCCGTACCGGGTGTGGACGACCAGGTTGACGTGAACTACGCCGTAGAAGAACAAGCGTCGGGCTCGATCACTGCCAGCGTCGGTTTTGCACAGAGTGCCGGCCTGATCCTTGGTGGTTCGATCACCCAGAACAACTTCCTCGGTACCGGTAACAAGGTCTCCATCGGCCTGACCCGAAGCGAATACCAGAGCCGCTATAACTTCGGTTATGTCGACCCCTACTGGACTGCTGACGGTGTGAGCCTGGGCTACAACGCCTTCTACCGCACCACTGACTACAAAGACCTCGATGTTGACGTTGCAAGTTATGCGATCGACAGCCTCGGCGCCGGTGTCAACATCGGTTACCCGATCAGCGAGACCTCGCGTCTGACCTTCGGCTTCACCGCGCAACAGGACAAGATCAAGACCGGTGTGTACACCACCGACGAAATCTTCAACTTCGTGCGCAAAGAGGGCGACCAGTTCCTGAACTTCAAGGCGTCGGCCGGTTGGTCGGAATCGACCTTGAACAAAGGTGTGCTGGCAACCCGTGGCCACTCCCAGAGCCTGACCCTGGAAGCCACTACGCCAGGCAGCGACCTGTCGTTCTTCAAGCTCGACTACCGTGGCCAGTTGTTCCAGCCGCTGAGCGATAACTACACCATGCGCCTGCACACTGAGCTGGGTTATGGCGACGGTTATGGTTCGACCAACGGTCTGCCGTTCTATGAGAACTACTATGCAGGTGGTTTCAACTCGGTTCGCGGCTTCAAGGACAGCACCTTGGGTCCACGTGGTACACCAAGCCGTGGTCAAGCAGTAACCGGTAACCAGGGCACCAGCGTTGACTCGAACAATGACGCACTGCCGTTCGGTGGTAACATTTTGATCCAGGGTGGTGCGGAGATTCTGTTCCCGCTGCCATTCGTCAAGGATCAGCGTTCGCTGCGTACTTCGGTCTTCTGGGACGTGGGTAACGTGTTCGACTCCAAGTGCGAACAGATCACCAACCCGAGTGGCGTGAAGTCCCAGACTGAGTGCAACGACGTCAGCCTGAGCAACCTCGCCAGCTCCGTAGGTGTAGGTGTGACGTGGGTGACTGCGCTTGGCCCATTGAGCTTTGCTCTGGCCATGCCGATCAAGAAACCGGATAACGCTGAAACCCAGATTTTCCAATTCTCCCTCGGCCAGACGTTCTAAGCGTCTGACCCAAGATAACGACAACGGATTCTGTAGGAGTACATCGTGCGTAAGTTGACTCAATTGGTTCTGCTGGCCACCGTGCTGGTAACCACACCGGCCTTCGCCGAAATGAAAATCGCCGTCCTGAACTATCAGATGGCCCTGCTGGAATCCGACGCGGCCAAGCGTTACGCCGTGGATGCCGAGAAGAAGTTCGGTCCGCAACTGACCAAGCTCAAGACCCTGGAAAGCAGTGCCAAGGGTATCCAGGATCGTCTGGTAGCCGGTGGCGACAAAATGCAGCAAGGCGAACGTGAGCGCCTGGAGCTTGAATTCAAGCAAAAGGCCCGCGACTACCAGTTCCAGTCCAAGGAGCTGAACGAAGCCAAAGCCGTTGCTGACCGTGAAATGCTCAAGCAGCTCAAGCCTAAGCTCGACAGCGCTGTGGAAGAAGTCATCAAGAAAGGTGCCTTTGACCTGGTGTTCGAGCGCGGCGCCGTGATTGACGTCAAGCCTCAATACGACATCACCCGTCAGGTGATCGAGCGCATGAACCAGCTGAAGTAAGCCATGACCGCGACTATCAAACTCGGCGAGTTGGCCGAGTTCCTGGGGGCCACCTTGCGTGGCTCCAAGGAGAAAGAAATCACTGGGCTAGCCACCTTGCAGGAGGCTGGCCCAGCTCAGTTGAGCTTCCTCGCAAATCCTCAATACCGTAAATACCTGGTCGACAGCCAAGCCGCAGCCGTGTTGCTGAAGGCCGCTGACGCTGAAGGGTTTACCGGGGATGCGCTGGTGGTTGCCGACCCTTACCTGGCATATGCCCGGGCGTCGCACCTGTTCGATCCCAAACCCAAGGCGGCGGCTGGTATTCACCCGTCAGCCGTGATCGCCGATGATGCCCAGGTTGACCCTGCGGCCAGCATTGGCGCGTTTGCGGTGATCGAGAGTGGTGCGCGCATTGCCGCCGGTGTCACGGTGGGGGCTCATTGCTTTATCGGTGCGCGCTGCGAAATCGGCGCCGATGGTTGGCTGGCGCCTCGGGTTACCCTTTACCACGACGTGCGTATTGGTAAGCGGGTGGTCATTCAGTCGGGTGCCGTGATCGGTGGCGAAGGGTTTGGTTTTGCCAACGCCAAAGGTATCTGGCACAAAATTGCCCAGGTCGGCGGCGTATTGATCGGCGATGACGTTGAAATCGGTGTCAACACCGCTGTGGATCGCGGGGCCTTGGCCGATACCGTGCTCGGTAACGGCGTGAAGCTCGACAACCAGATCCAGATCGCCCACAACGTGCAGATTGGCGATCACACCGCCATGGCGGCGTGCGTGGGCATCTCCGGCAGTACCAAGATTGGCAAGCATTGCATGCTCGCCGGTGGCGTAGGGCTGGTGGGGCATATCGAAGTTTGCGACAACGTCTTCATCACCGGCATGACCATGGTGACCCACTCGATTACCGAGCCGGGTTCCTACTCTTCCGGTACGGCCATGCAGCCAGCGGCTGAATGGCGCAAAAGTGCGGCACGTTTGCGCAAGATCGACGACATGGCCCGACGCCTCAAGCAGGTCGAAAAGCGTGTCGAGGACGTGACCCCTGGCGGTAATGCTTCATCAGAAGGCTGATACCATTTCCATATCAAGTGTGCACAGCCGCTAGACTGCCTCCTTGATTTGCTAGCGGGGCGTGCGTTTAGTTCGCCCGCCCCCAATCTTTATTACAGGCTTCCCCCCGAAATGATGGACATCAACGAGATTCGCGAATACCTGCCTCACCGTTACCCGTTCCTGCTGGTGGACCGTGTAGTGGACCTCAATGTCGAGGAAAAGCGCATTCGTGCCTACAAGAATGTCAGCATCAACGAACCGTTCTTTAATGGTCACTTCCCCGCGCATCCCATCATGCCGGGCGTGCTGATCATCGAAGCGATGGCCCAGGCTGCCGGTATCCTTGGTTTCAAAATGCTCGACCTCAAGCCTGCCGATGGCACGCTTTACTATTTCGTGGGCTCCGACAAACTGCGCTTTCGCAACCCGGTCACCCCGGGTGACCAGTTGATCCTGGAAGCCAAGTTCATCAGCTGCAAGCGCCAGATCTGGAAGTTCGAATGCCAGGCCTCGGTGGATGGCAAGCCGGTGTGCTCCGCTGAGATCATCTGCGCGGAACGCAAACTATGAGTTTGATTGACCCTCGCGCAATCATCGATCCGTCGGCCGTTCTGGCCGCCGACGTTGAGGTCGGCCCTTGGTCGATCGTCGGCGCAGGTGTTGAAATCGGCGAGGGGACTGTCATCGGGCCACACGTGATCCTCAAAGGTCCGACCCGCATTGGCAAACACAATCGCATCTACCAGTTTTCCTCGGTAGGCGAAGACACCCCGGACATGAAGTACAAGGGTGAAGAAACACGCCTGGTAATCGGTGATCACAACATTATCCGTGAAGGTGTGACCATTCACCGTGGCACTGTGCAGGATCGTGCCGAAACCACGCTGGGTGATCACAATCTGATCATGGCCTATGCGCATATCGGCCATGACAGTGTGATCGGCAACCATTGCATCCTGGTCAACAACACCGCGCTGGCGGGCCATGTGCACGTTGATGACTGGGCGATCCTGTCCGGCTTTACCCTGGTTCACCAGTATTGCCATATCGGCGCCCACAGCTTTTCCGGCATGGGCACCGCGATCGGCAAGGATGTTCCGGCATTTGTCACGGTGTTCGGCAACCCTGCCGAAGCCCGTAGCATGAACTTCGAAGGCATGCGCCGCCGCGGTTTCAGCGAAGACGCGATTCACGCCCTGCGCCGCGCCTACAAGACGGTTTACCGTCAGGGGCTGACGGTTGAGCAGGCCCTGACTGAACTGACCGAGCCGGCAGCGTTGTTCCCGGAAGTCGCGGTGTTCCGCGACTCTATCCAGGCATCGACGCGCGGCATCACCCGCTGATCATGGCTAATCTGCGTATTGCGCTGGTGGCCGGTGAGGCTTCCGGCGATATTCTCGGCGCTGGCCTGATGCGCGCGCTCAAGGCGCAGCATCCTGCGGTGGAGTTTATCGGCGTGGGCGGCCCGCTCATGCAGGCCGAAGGCCTTACGTCCTACTTTCCCATGGAGCGCCTGTCGGTCATGGGGCTGGTGGAAGTGCTGGGCCGACTGCGTGAGCTGCTGGCGCGCCGCAAGCTGCTGATTCAAACCCTGATCGAAGAAAAGCCCGACGTCTTTATAGGCATCGATGCGCCGGACTTCACCCTCAATATCGAACTCAAGTTGCGTCAGGCCGGCATCAAGACTGTGCATTACGTCAGCCCGTCCGTATGGGCGTGGCGGCAGAAGCGCGTGCTGAAGATCCGCGAAGGCTGCGACTTGATGCTGACCTTGCTGCCGTTCGAAGCCAGGTTCTACGAAGAGAAGGGCGTGCCAGTGCGGTTTGTCGGGCATACCTTGGCCGACACCATTCCGTTGCAAGCCGACCGCGCCGCTGCGCGCGCTGAGTTGGGCTTGCCCGACGGCCCGCTGGTGGCATTGATGCCGGGCAGTCGTGGCGGTGAAGTCGGGCGTCTGGCCAGTGTGTTTTTCGAGGCTGCCGAACGCCTGCAAACCTTGAAGCCAGGCGTGCGTTTTGTATTGCCTTGCGCCAGCCCGCAACGGCGTGCGCAAATCGAGACCTTGCTCGAAGGCCGCACTCTGCCGTTGACCTTGCTCGACGGCCAGTCGCACCTGGCCCTGGCTGCCTGTGACGCGGTACTGATTGCCTCGGGCACCGCGACCCTGGAGGCGCTGCTGTACAAACGCCCAATGGTCGTGGCTTATCGCCTGGCGCCGCTGACCTTCTGGATTCTCAAGCGCATGGTCAAGAGCCCTTACATCTCCTTGCCTAACCTGCTGGCCCAGCGCCTGCTGGTGCCTGAGTTGTTGCAGGACGATGCAACGCCTGACGCCCTGGCGCAAACCTTACTACCCTTGATCGACGGCGGCGAAGAGCAGACCCGTGGTTTTGATGACATCCACCGCACCCTGCGCCGTGATGCATCGAACCAGGCGGCCGATGCCGTATTGACCCTGATCGGGCAAAAACAGGACGTTTTATGACCACGCAAATGGGCCTGGATTTCAGTCTGGTCGCACACGCCGATGCGCTGGTCGCCGGTGTTGACGAAGTAGGGCGCGGCCCGTTGTGTGGCGCGGTGGTAACGGCGGCGGTGATCCTCGACCCAAACCGCCCGATCCTCGGCCTCAATGACTCGAAAAAACTCACCGAAGCACGCCGTGAAAAGCTTTACGACGAGATCTGCGAGAAAGCGCTGAGCTGGCACATCGCTCGGGCTGAGGTCGAAGAGATCGATGAGCTGAACATTCTTCACGCCACCATGCTGGCCATGCAGCGCGCCGTCGAAGGGCTGCACATCACCCCGAAAATGGCGATGATCGACGGCAACCGCTGCCCCAAACTGGCGATGCCGTCAGAAGCGGTGGTCAAGGGTGACAGCAAGGTCCCGGCGATTGCCGCCGCCTCGATCCTGGCCAAAGTCAGCCGTGACCGCGAAATGGCGGCGTTCGAATTGATCTATCCGGGTTACGGCATCGGTGGTCATAAAGGCTACCCGACGCCCGTTCATCTGGAAGCCTTGGCTCGCCTGGGCCCGACCCCGATCCACCGTCGCTCGTTCGCTCCGGTTCGCCAGGCTTACGAGGCACGCGAGAGCCTCAGCGAGGTTTAGTCGCGAGGCTGATGTTTTGCTCAAGGCCCGGTACAATCCCGGGCCTTGTTGTTTCTAAGTTTTTAGACAGGATCACTATGCCGGCTTCATTCGTTCACCTGCGCCTGCACACTGAATACTCCCTGGTCGACGGCCTGGTACGGATCAAACCGCTGGTCAAAACGCTGGTGGGCATGAACATGCCTGCGGTGGCGGTTACCGATCAGAACAACATGTGTTCCCTGGTCAAGTTCTACAAGAACGCCATGGGCGCCGGCATCAAGCCAATCTGCGGCGCCGACCTGTGGCTGTCGAACAAAGATCCGGATAACCCCCTGAGCCGCATCAGCCTGCTGGCTATGAATGGCGTGGGTTATCGCAACCTCACCGAATTGATCTCCCGCGGGTTTATCGACGGCCAGCGCAACGGCTCGATCATCATCGAGCGTGAGTGGGTGGCTGAAGCGAGCGAGGGCGTGATCATGCTCTCGGCCGCCAAAGAGGGCGAGATCGGTATCGCGCTGCTGGGCGGCAACCCCCAGGAAGCCGAAGTGTTGGCCCGCGAGTGGATGGATGTGTTTCCGGATCGTTTCTACCTGGAAGTCCAGCGCACCAACCGCCCCAACGATGAAGAGCACTTGCACGCCGCCGTGGCCCTGGCCGACAAGCTGGGCGCGCCGCTGGTTGCGACCAACGATGTGCGCTTTATCAAAAAAGAAGATTTCGAAGCCCACGAAACCCGCGTGTGCATCGGCGAAGGCCGCGCACTGGATGACCCGCGCCGCTCCAAGAACTACAGCGAAGAGCAGTACCTAAAAAGCGCCGATGAAATGGCCGAGTTGTTCAGCGACCTGCCTGAAGCGCTGGAAAACTCGGTCGAAATCGCCAAGCGCTGCAATATCGAAGTGAAGCTGGGCAAGCACTTCCTGCCCAACTTCCCGATTCCCGATGGCATGACCATCGATGAGTACTTTCGCAAGGTGTCGTTCGACGGCCTGGAAGAGCGTTTGAGCGTTCTGCTGCCCAAGGACACCACCGAAGACTACGACGCCAAGCGCCAGGTCTACGTCGACCGGCTTAATTTCGAACTGGATATCATCATCCAGATGGGGTTCCCCGGTTACTTCCTGATCGTAATGGACTTTATCCAGTGGGCTAAGAGCAACGGCGTGCCGGTAGGCCCGGGCCGTGGTTCGGGTGCCGGTTCGCTGGTGGCTTATGTGCAGAAGATCACCGACCTTGACCCGCTGGAATACGACCTGCTGTTCGAACGGTTCCTGAACCCGGAACGGGTTTCCATGCCCGACTTCGACGTCGACTTCTGCATGGACGGTCGCGACCGCGTGATCGAGTACGTGGCCGAAAAATACGGCCGCAACGCCGTGAGCCAGATCATCACCTTCGGTTCCATGGCGGCCAAGGCCGTAATCCGTGACGTGGCGCGGGTGCAGGGCAAGTCCTACGGCCTGGCGGATCGCTTGTCGAAGATGATCCCGTTTGAAGTCGGCATGACTCTTGAGAAAGCGTATGAGCAGGAAGAAATCCTGCGCGACTTCATCAAGGTCGATGAAGAAGCCGCCGAAATCTGGGACATGGCGCGCAAACTCGAAGGGGTGGTGCGTAACGTCGGTAAACACGCCGGTGGTGTGGTGATTGCGCCGACCAAGCTCACTGACTTTTCGCCGATTTATTGCGACGAAGAAGGCGATGGCCTGGTCACCCAGTTCGACAAGGATGACGTGGAGGCGGCCGGCCTGGTGAAGTTCGACTTCCTGGGCCTGCGAACCCTGACGATCATCGACTGGGCGCTCAAGACCATCAACCGCGAGCGCGCCAAGGTCGACGAAGCACCGCTGGATATCGCGTTTATCCCGCTGGACGATAAACCGACTTACCAGTTGCTGCAAAAAGCCGAAACCACGGCGGTGTTCCAGCTTGAGTCGCGCGGCATGAAAGAGCTGATCAAAAAGCTCAAGCCCGATTGCCTGGAAGACTTGATCGCACTGGTGGCCCTGTTCCGCCCTGGCCCGCTGCAGTCGGGCATGGTGGATGACTTCATCAACCGTAAGCACGGCCGCGCCGAACTGGCGTACCCGCACTCCGATTACCAGTATGAAGGCCTCAAACCGGTACTGGCGCCGACCTACGGCATCATTCTGTATCAAGAACAGGTGATGCAGATTGCCCAGGTGATGGCCGGTTACACCCTCGGTGGTGCGGACATGCTGCGTCGCGCCATGGGTAAGAAAAAGCCCGAAGAAATGGCCAAGCAGCGCGGCGGTTTCATTGAAGGTTGCGCCTCCAACAATATCGACGCGGACCTGGCCGGTAACATTTTCGATCTGGTAGAGAAGTTCGCCGGTTACGGCTTCAACAAATCCCACTCCGCCGCCTACGGCCTGGTGTCGTACCAGACCGCCTGGCTCAAAGCCCACTACCCGGCGCCGTTCATGGCGGCGGTACTCTCGGCGGATATGCACAACACCGACAAGGTCGTGACCTTGATCGAGGAAGTGCGCACCATGAAGCTGCGCCTCGACGCGCCGGACGTGAACGCCTCGGAGTTCAAGTTCACGGTGAACGACGAAGGCCGCATCATCTATGGCCTGGGTGCCATCAAGGGCGTGGGCGAGGGCCCGGTCGAGGCAATCACCGAAGCGCGTCAGCATGGGCCGTTCGAGGATCTGTTCGACTTCTGCGCACGGGTTGACCTCAAGCGCATCAACAAGCGCACCCTCGATGGTTTGATCCGCAGTGGCGCGCTTGATCGTCTCGGCCCGTATTTCCATGATGAGCCGAAGGCTTACCAGGCGAATATCGACCGCAACCGTGCGGTACTGCTCACCGCCATGGAAGAAGCGATCAAGGCCGCCGAACAGACCGCCCGCACCCACGACAGTGGCCACGCCGACCTGTTTGGCGGGTTGTTTGTCGAGGAAGATGCCGACGTTTATGCCAACCATCGCAAGGCCAAGGAGCTGACCCTCAAGGAGCGTCTCAAAGGTGAGAAAGACACCCTGGGCCTGTACCTGACCGGTCACCCGATTGACGAGTACGAAGGCGAAATACGCCGTTTCGCCCGTCAGCGCATCATCGACCTGAAACCGGCGCGCGATACCCAGACCGTCGCCGGCATGATCATCGCCTTGCGGGTGATGAAAAATAAGAAGGGCGACAAGATGGGCTTTATCACCCTCGACGACCGTTCGGGCCGCATCGAGGCGTCGCTGTTCGCCGATGCGTTCCACTCCGCGCAGTCGCTGCTACAGACGGACGCCATGGTGGTGGTGGAGGGCGAGGTCAGCAACGATGACTTCTCCGGCGGCCTGCGCCTGCGGATCAAGCGGGTGATGAGCATGGAAGATGCGCGCACCAACCTCGCCGAAAGCCTGCGCTTGAAGGTCAAGACCGAAGCCCTTAAAGGCGATCAGCTACGCTGGTTGGGTGATTTGCTTAAACGCCACCGTGGCGCATGCCCGGTGACCATGGAGTACACCGGCAATGACGCCAAGGCGATGTTGCAGTTTGGTGAGACGTGGCGAATTGATCCCGCTGATGGCTTGATTCAAGCTTTGCGTGACCAGTTCGGGCGAGACAACGTCTTCCTCCAATACCGCTGACGGTCAGATAACTCTGATCTCGGCTGAACATTTAATCTCGACCTAAACGCGCCTCTCCCTTAAGGTAGGGCGCGAATAGACAACCGGCTGGCCAGGCACTCCCTGGCCGTCGACCCAAGACGGACGCTTATGAACCCGAATTTTCTTGATTTCGAACAGCCGATCGCTGACCTGCAAGCCAAGATTGAAGAACTGCGCCTGGTCGGCAATGACAATTCGCTGAATATCGGCGATGAGATCGCTCGCCTGCAAGACAAGAGCAGCACGCTCACCGAAGACATTTTCGGCAAGCTGACCAGCTGGCAGATCGCGCGCCTGGCTCGCCACCCGCGCCGTCCGTATACCCTGGACTACATTCAGCACATCTTTACCGAGTTCGACGAGTTGCATGGCGATCGCCACTTCTCTGACGACGCAGCCATCGTGGGCGGTATTGCTCGCCTGGACGACCAGCCAGTAATGGTGATCGGTCACCAAAAAGGCCGTGAAGTGCGTGAAAAGGTGCGCCGTAACTTCGGCATGCCGCGCCCGGAAGGCTACCGCAAAGCGTGCCGCCTGATGGAAATGGCCGAGCGCTTCAAAATGCCGATCCTGACCTTCATCGACACCCCGGGTGCCTACCCAGGTATCGATGCCGAAGAGCGCAACCAGAGCGAAGCGATCGCCTGGAACCTGCGCGTGATGTCCCGCTTGAAAACCCCGATCATCGCCACCGTGATTGGTGAAGGTGGTTCCGGCGGTGCGCTGGCCATCGGCGTCTGCGACCAACTGAACATGCTGCAATATTCGACCTACGCGGTGATTTCGCCGGAAGGTTGCGCTTCGATCCTGTGGAAAACCGCCGAAAAAGCGCCGGACGCTGCCGAAGCCATGGGCATCACCGCCGATCGCCTCAAAGGCCTGGGCATCGTGGATAAGGTTATCGCCGAGCCATTGGGCGGCGCCCACCGCGACCCGGCTGCCGCGGCTGCGACTATCCGCGCTGAGCTGGGTTCGCAACTGGCGATGCTCAAGAAGCTGGACAACGAAGCACTGCTCAAGCGCCGTTATGAGCGCCTGATGAGCTACGGCCTTTGATCAAACACTGATCTGACAGGCAAAGCCGTACTAGTGTGGGAGCGGGCTTGCTCGCGAATGCGGTATATCAGTCGACCTATTCAGTGACTGACACACCGCATTCGCGAACAAGCCCGCTCCCACATTTGCTTTGTGTATGCTTGGCTTACGTATTCCAGTTCTGCGCCGGTATTTTTGATGAGCCCTACTTTACCCGCCAAACTTCTGCAAAACCTCGCCCCCTGGCGCAACGCCTCGGCCTGGCATATCGCCTTCTCTGGCGGGCTTGATTCCACTGTCCTGCTGCACCTCCTGGTCACTCTGGCTAAAACTGACAAACTCCCACCGCTGCACGCAATCCATGTCCATCATGGCCTTCAAACCGCCGCCGATGCCTGGCCCAGTCATTGCCAAGCCGTCTGTGACGAGCTGAACGTGCCCTTGCAGGTGGTGCATGTGCACGTTCAGTCGGGTGCCAGCCTTGAGCGTGCAGCCCGCGATGCGCGCTACCGGGCGTTTACCGAGGTGACCGGGGCAGGGCAGGTAATGCTCACCGGCCAGCATCGTGACGACCAAGCCGAAACTCTGCTGTTTCGCCTGTTACGTGGCGCGGGGGTGCGAGGCTTGGCGGGCATGCCTTTGCATCGCCCATTGGCCGAGGGACACTTGGTGCGACCGTTGCTGGATGTCTCACGGGCTGAGCTGCAGACCTATGCGCAACAGCATCGCTTGCGGTGGATCGAAGACCCTTCCAACGTCGATTGCCGATTTTCGCGCAATTACCTGCGCAATCGTGTGTTCCCGCTGCTGACCGAGCGTTGGCCCCAAGCTGTCGCCAGCCTGGCCCGCACTGCCGAGCATTTGAGCGAAGCCCAGGGCTTGCTCGACGAATTGGCCGCCATTGACCTGCGCGCCGCCGACCAGCCTTCGCCGTTTCCCTGGCTGGCCTTGCCGTCATTGGCTCTGGCGCCCTTGCGCGGGCTTTCCGACGCCCGCCAGCGCAATGCCCTTCGCCATTGGCTGACGCTGCTGACGCGGTTACCCGACAGCGACCACTGGGCCGGTTGGTATGCCTTGCGGGATGCCAAGGCGGATGCACAACCGCTGTGGCGCCTGGCCGATGGTCAGTTGCACCGCAGCGGCGAGCGCGTGTGGTGGCTGCCTTCCACCTATTCAGAGTTTTCCGACACGCCGGTGAGCTGGTCCCACCCGCAAAACCCACTACAGTTACCCGGTAATGGTCAGCTTGAGTTTATCGGAGAGGCGCCCGCAGGCCCGTTGGTGATTCGTTATCGGCAGGGCGGCGAAATCATCGATGTGCCAGGTCGAGGCCGGCGTGACCTGAAGCGCCTGCTGAATGAAAGTGGCCTGCCAGGCTTCATGCGTGGCAGATTGCCGCTGCTGTATCAGGGCGAGCAATTGCTGGCTGTCCCAACCCTTGCGGGGCTGTGGACCTGTTCGACTGGCAAGTCGCAATTACATTGGATGCCACAGACGTGCGATCAAGGTTTGAGCTGATAGAGGCTTTCCGGTAGACTACGCTCCCTTCTTGATACAACTTCTGTGGATTCAGCTGAATCGCAGCAGTTGCCGATTACCAAGCAGTCTTTGCTGGGCGATTCCAAAAAATGTGTAGCGATCAACGTACCGGTGTTTCATTGCTGGTCTGTCACCACGCGGCGGTTTTTTTGAAAGGTGCACTGTGATTAATGCAGGTGATCGGGGGCTTCGGCCTTCCTTCGCTTTCCCCGGCGGCTCGGACCGCTTTAACGCAGACTTCTAGGGTTTTTCATGACGCGCTACATATTCGTCACGGGCGGTGTTGTTTCTTCATTGGGGAAAGGCATTGCCTCCGCTTCATTGGCGGCCATCCTGGAGGCGCGGGGACTTAAGGTCACCATGCTCAAGCTGGACCCGTACATCAACGTTGACCCGGGCACCATGAGCCCGTTCCAGCACGGTGAAGTGTTCGTCACCCACGACGGCGCCGAAACCGACCTGGACCTGGGCCACTACGAGCGGTTCATCCGCACGACCATGACCCAGAACAACAACTTCACCACCGGCCGTGTCTACGAGCACGTGCTGCGCAAAGAGCGCCGTGGTGACTACCTGGGTGCAACCATCCAGGTGATCCCGCACATCACCGACGAAATCAAGCGCCGCATCATCAAGGGTGCAGGCGATGCCGACGTGGCAATGGTCGAGATTGGTGGCACCGTGGGTGACATCGAATCCCAACCGTTCCTCGAAGCCATCCGCCAACTGCGTTTCGAAATCGGCGCCAAGCGCGCGATGCTGATGCACCTTACTCTGGTGCCGTACATCGCCACCGCCGGCGAGACCAAAACCAAGCCGACCCAGCATTCCGTCAAGGAACTGCGTTCCATCGGCCTGCAGCCGGACGTACTGATCTGCCGCTCCGA
Source organism: Pseudomonas onubensis (assembly GCF_965653655.1). Taxonomy (NCBI): domain Bacteria; kingdom Pseudomonadati; phylum Pseudomonadota; class Gammaproteobacteria; order Pseudomonadales; family Pseudomonadaceae; genus Pseudomonas; species Pseudomonas onubensis. The sequence goes on from NZ_CBFHAZ010000030.1 coordinate 36,868, forward strand.
TCACCCGATCGACATTTCCTCGCGTCGCAAGATTGCGCAATTCACCAACGTTGAAGAACGTGCGGTGATTGGCCTGGAAGACGCCGACACCATCTACAAGATCCCGGGCATCCTGCATGCGCAAGGCCTGGATGATTTTGTGGTCGAGCGCTTCGGCCTGCAGTGCGGCAGTGCCGACCTCTCCGAATGGGAAGCGGTAGTCGACGCCAAGCTCAACCCTGAGCACGAAGTCACCATCGCCATGGTCGGCAAGTACATGGAACTGCTGGACGCGTACAAGTCGCTGATCGAAGCGATGAGCCACGCCGGTATCAGCAACCGTACCAAGGTCAACCTGCGCTACATCGACTCCGAAGACATCGAGAACCAGGGCACCGCGCTGCTCGAAGGTGTTGACGCGATCCTCGTCCCCGGCGGTTTCGGTCTGCGTGGCGTGGAAGGCAAGATCACTGCCGTTCAATACGCCCGTGAAAACAAAGTGCCGTACCTGGGTATTTGCCTGGGCATGCAAGTGGCCGTTATCGAGTTCGCCCGTAACGTGCTGGGCTGGAAAGACGCCAACTCCACCGAGTTCGATCACACCAGCGGCCACCCGGTCGTAGGCCTGATCACCGAGTGGGAAGACGCCACCGGCGCCGTTGAAACCCGTACCGAAACCTCCGACCTGGGCGGCACCATGCGCCTTGGCGCACAGGACTGCCTGCTGGAGCCGGGTTCGCTGGTTCACGACTGCTACGGCAAGGACGTGATCGTTGAGCGTCACCGTCACCGCTACGAAGTGAACAACAACCTGCTGCCGCAGATCAAAGAAGCCGGCCTGAAAATTTCCGGTCGCTCCGGTGATGGCAAGCTGGTTGAAGTGGTCGAGGCGCCGGATCATCCGTGGTTCGTGGCCTGCCAGTTCCACCCTGAGTTCACCTCGACGCCGCGTGACGGTCACCCGTTGTTCAGCGGTTTCGTTAAAGCAGCACTGACGCAACATCAGAAGAAGGCGTAAACCTGATGGCCCAGAAGATCATTCGCGTAGGCGACATCGAGATTGCCAACGACAAGCCCATGGTGCTGTTCGGCGGCATGAACGTGCTGGAAAGCCGCGACATGGCGATGCAGGTCTGTGAAGAGTACGTAAAAGTGACCGAGAAACTCGGTATCCCTTACGTGTTCAAGGCCAGCTTCGACAAGGCCAACCGCTCGTCCGTGACCTCCTATCGTGGCCCAGGCCTTGAAGAAGGCATGCGGATCTTCCAGGACATCAAGCAAGCCTTCGGCGTGCCGATCATCACCGACGTCCACGAGCCTGAACAGGCTGCCGTGGTCGCCGAGGTGTGCGACATCATCCAGTTGCCGGCCTTTCTGTCGCGCCAGACCGATCTGGTCGTGGCGATGGCCAAGACCGGCGCTGTGATCAATATCAAGAAAGCCCAGTTCCTCGCGCCCCAGGAAATGAAACACATCCTGAGCAAGTGCGTGGAAGCGGGTAACGACCAGTTGATTCTCTGCGAGCGCGGTTCGAGCTTCGGCTACAACAACCTCGTGGTGGACATGCTCGGTTTCGGCATCATGAAACAGTTCGAATACCCGGTGTTCTTCGATGTGACCCACGCGCTGCAAATGCCCGGTGGTCGCGCCGATTCCGCTGGCGGGCGACGTGCCCAGGTGCTGGACCTGGCCAAGGCGGGCATCAGCCAGTCCCTGGCAGGCCTGTTCCTGGAAGCCCACCCGGACCCGGACAACGCCAAGTGCGACGGCCCTTGCGCCCTGCGCCTGGACAAGCTGGAGCCGTTCCTGGCCCAGTTGAAGCAGTTGGACGAACTGGTCAAGAGTTTTCCGACGGTAGAGACCGCGTAAGCGTCGTTTCTCCGGTAGACTTTCCCTCGTTTTACGCTCAGGCCTGCGGGCCTGAGCCTTGTCGCCTGCAAGCCTGCCCTGTTGTTCCACCCTTGCGGTCGGTCAAAAGATTTCCTACAGCTGCGTCGTTTTCGTCAACTTTGGAGTGTTTACAACAATGGCAAAAATCGTCGACATCAAAGGTCGTGAAGTTCTCGACTCCCGTGGCAACCCCACCGTCGAAGCCGACGTGCTTCTCGATAACGGCATCATCGGCAGCGCCTGCGCGCCGTCCGGTGCGTCTACCGGTTCGCGCGAAGCGCTGGAACTGCGTGATGGCGACAAGAGCCGTTACCTGGGCAAAGGTGTACTCAAAGCTGTAGCCAACATCAACGGCCCGATCCGTGACCTGTTGCTGGGCAAAGACCCGCTGGACCAGAAAGCCCTGGACCACGCGATGATCAAGCTCGACGGCACCGAGAACAAAGGCAGCCTGGGCGCCAACGCCATCCTCGCTGTGTCCCTGGCCGCTGCCAAGGCGGCGGCGCAGGACCAGGACCTGCCGTTGTACGCGCACATCGCCAACCTGAACGGCACCCCGGGTGTTTACTCGATGCCGGTCCCGATGATGAACATCATCAATGGTGGCGAGCACGCCGATAACAACGTCGACATCCAGGAATTCATGGTGCAGCCGGTTGGCGCCAAGACCTTCTCGGAAGGCCTGCGCATGGGTACCGAGATTTTCCATCACCTCAAGGCTGTGCTGAAGGCCCGTGGCCTGAGCACTGCGGTGGGTGACGAAGGTGGTTTTGCACCGAACCTGGCGTCCAACGAAGACGCACTCAAAGTCATCTCTGAAGCTGTGGCCAACGCTGGCTACAAGCTGGGCACCGACGTGACCCTGGCCCTGGACTGCGCTGCCAGCGAATTCTACGAGGACGGTAAATACAACCTGGCCGGCGAAGGCCACGTGTTCACGTCGGAAGGTTTTGCCGACTACCTCAAAGGTTTGACCGAGCGCTACCCGATCATCTCGATCGAAGACGGCCTGGACGAGTCCGACTGGGACGGCTGGAAAGTCCTCACCGACAAGATCGGCGAAAAAATCCAACTGGTGGGCGACGACTTGTTCGTCACCAACACCAAGATCCTGAAAGAAGGCATCGACAAAAAGATCGCCAACTCGATCCTGATCAAGTTCAACCAGATCGGCACCCTGACCGAAACCCTGGAAGCCATCCAGATGGCCAAGGCTGCGGGCTACACTGCCGTGATCTCGCACCGCTCCGGCGAAACCGAAGATTCAACCATTGCCGACCTGGCTGTGGGCACCTCGGCGGGCCAGATCAAGACCGGTTCGCTGTGCCGTTCCGACCGCGTTTCCAAGTACAACCAATTGCTGCGTATCGAAGAGCAACTGGCGGGTAAAGCCAAGTACAACGGTCGCAGCGAGTTTCGCGGTTGATCGCTACTTGATGTAAGGCATGGTAAAAAGTCGACAGGTAGCGTCGGAAAAATCACGACAGTGTGTATTTCGGCGCTAATCTGATGGCTATCAAGCACAAGCCTGGTTAATCCAGGCTTCGTGCTATCAGTTGCTGTAAAAAGTTTTGCATGGCTGTCTTTTTTTACTGGATACCCGGATTTCGATGCGCAGTCCCAATTGGTTGTTCCTCGTCTTGCTTTTATTGCTGGCTGGCCTGCAATACCGTCTATGGGTCGGTAATGGCAGCTTTGCGCAGGTGAAAGAGCTGACCCAGCAAATTGCCGACCAGCATGCCGAAAACGAAATCCTGCTGGAGCGCAACCGCGTCCTCGATGCTGAAGTGCTCGAGCTGAAAAAAGGCACCGAGACCGTTGAAGAACGGGCTCGCCATGAGTTGGGCATGGTGAAGGAGGGCGAAACCCTCTATCAGTTGGCCCAATGAGTCAGTCCGTACCGGCCTTCTGGGCCGTGATTCCCGCTGCGGGCGTGGGTGCCCGTATGGCCGCGGACCGTCCCAAGCAGTACCTGCAACTGGGAGGGCGCACTATTCTGGAACACAGCCTTGGCTGTTTTCTTGACCATCCAGGCCTCAAGGGGCTGGTGGTCAGTCTCGCTGTCGATGATCCCTACTGGCCAAACCTGCCGTGTGCCAACGACCCACGCATCGTGCGTGCGGATGGTGGCGACGAGCGCTCGGGTTCGGTGCTCAATGCGTTGCTGCAACTCAATGCCCTGGGCGCCAGTGATGACGACTGGGTGCTGGTGCACGATGCGGCGCGACCAAATTTGAGCCAGGATGACCTCGACAAACTCTTGGCGGACCTGGCGGATGATCCCGTTGGCGGCCTGCTGGCCGTGCCGGCGCGCGACACCCTCAAGCGTGCCGACAAGCATGGCCGGGTGGTGGAAACCGTTGATCGCAGCCTGATCTGGCAGGCGTATACGCCGCAGATGTTTCGTCTGGGTGCCTTGCACCGCGCCTTGGCTGACAGCCTGGTAGCTGATGCGGTGATCACCGACGAAGCTTCGGCCATGGAATGGTCGGGCCAGGCGCCACGTCTGATCGAAGGGCGTGCGGACAACATCAAGGTGACCCGGCCAGAGGATCTTGAATGGCTCAGGTTACGGTGGGCTAACCGCAGGTAGTCAGTTAAACCGTGTCGACCCCTTCGCGAGCAAGCCCGCTCCCACATTTGGAATGCATTTCAAAATGTGGGAGCGGGCTTGCTCGCGAAGGGGCCAGTACAGGCACTGAATAACTACCCGCCATACTCCGGCCGCTCAGCCAGACCAGTCTTCAAATAATCCACCAGCTTGCGAACCTTCGGCGATAAATGCCGCTGCTGCGGATACAACGCCCACACCGCCGTATTCGGCGGCTGATGCGCCTCCAGCAACGACACCAGCGCGCCACTGTGCAAATGCTCCAGCACGTAATAATCCGGCAGTTGGCACAACCCGACCCCTTGCAGCGCTGCGTCCAATACCGCCTGCCCACTGTTGCAGCGCCAGTTTCCCTGCACCCGCTGGGAAAATTCCCGCCCGTCCTGAGCCAGTTGCCAGATATCCGAGCTGCCGATCAGGCAGTTATGCCGACTCAATTCCGACAAACTATGTGGCCGACCATAGCGTGCCAAGTAGGACGCAGACGCGCACAGGTACATACGCCGAGGGGCCAGGCGGCTGGCGACCATGCGTGAGTCTTGCAAGCGCCCCAGGCGAATCGCCAGGTCCAGCCCCTCATGCACCAGGTCCAACTGGCGGTTACTCAATTCGATATCCACGCGCAACTGTGGGTACAGCCCCATGAACCGCGTGACCAGCGGCACGATAAAGCGTTCGCCATACGCCACCGCGCAGGTCATGCGCAACATGCCCTTGGGCTCGCTGGTGAGATCGCCCACCGCGCGCAACGCTTCTTCACGACCATCTTGTAAACGCTGGCAATGTTGCAGGAAGGTCTGACCGGCTTCGGTGAGGGTCACCTTGCGCGTGCTGCGATACAGCAAGCGCGTTTGCAGGCGTTCTTCCAGGCGTGCCACCTGCCGGCTGATATGCGATGAAGACACCCCCAGCCGCTCGGCCGCTGCGGTGAATTGGCTGCATTCGGCCACCGCGACGAACTCATCAATGCCTTCCCAGCGGTTTTCCAGCATGTTGATTGTCCCTGTACAGCAATAATGTTTTGCTTTTGCCTGGATTATTCATCACTCGGCCATGTTTTACACTCACCGCCTCAGTTTTTAACTCCCTGGAGAAACCCGGATGATCAAGTCCCGCGCCGCCGTAGCCTTCGAAGCGAAAAAGCCCCTTGAGATCGTTGAAGTGGATGTCGCCATGCCCAAGGCTGGCGAGGTGCTGTTGCGTGTGGTTGCGTCCGGCGTGTGCCATACCGACGCCTACACCTTGTCGGGCGCCGACCCGGAAGGCATCTTCCCGTCGATCCTGGGCCATGAAGGTGGTGCAGTGGTTGAGGCGATCGGCGAGGGCGTGACCTCGGTGGCCGTCGGCGACCATGTCATCCCGCTGTACACCCCGGAATGCGGCAAGTGCAAATTCTGCCTGTCGGGCAAGACCAACCTGTGCCAGGCCATCCGATCCACCCAGGGCAAAGGCCTGATGCCCGATGGCACCACGCGTTTCTCCTACAAGGGTCAGCCGATTTTCCACTACATGGGCACCTCGACCTTCTCCGAGTACACCGTGTTGCCGGAAATCTCCGTGGCCAAGATTCCTAAAGAAGCGCCCCTGGAGAAAGTCTGCCTGTTGGGTTGCGGCGTCACCACCGGCATCGGTGCGGTGATCAACACCGCCAAGGTCAAGCCGGGCGACACCGTGGCCATCTTCGGCCTCGGCGGTATCGGCCTGTCGGCCGTCATTGGCGCGGTCAAGGCCAAGGCTGGTCGCATCATTGCCATCGACATCAACCCGGCCAAGTTTGAAATCGCCAAGCAACTGGGCGCCACCGACTGCATCAATCCGAAAGACTACGACCGCCCAATCCAGGACGTGATCGTCGACCTCACCGACGGCGGTGTGGACTTCTCCTTCGAGTGCATCGGCAACGTACAGCTGATGCGCGCCGCGCTTGAGTGCTGCCACAAAGGCTGGGGCGAGTCGGTGATCATCGGTGTGGCCGGTGCGGGCCAGGAAATCGCTACGCGTCCATTCCAGCTGGTCACCGGTCGCGTCTGGCGCGGGTCGGCGTTCGGCGGCGTGCGCGGCCGCACCGAATTGCCAAGCTACGTGGAAATGGCCCAGACCGGCGAAATCCCGCTGGACACCTTCATCACCCACACCATGGGCCTGGAAGACATCAACAAAGCGTTTGACTTGATGCATGAAGGCAAGAGCATTCGTACCGTCATCCACTTTTGAAACAGCGGCAAGCTACAAGCTACAAGCCGCAAGTGGGTGTACGCCTTCTTGCCGCTTGAGGCTTGCGGCTTGCAGCTAGGAGCACGCCCATGACCCTGGAAAATATCTCCTGCCAAAAGAGTTTTGGTGGCTGGCATAAACGCTACAAGCACAGCTCCCACGTGCTCGGTTGCGACATGACGTTCGCCGTCTACCTGCCGCCGCAGGCGGAGCAGGGCGGCAAGTTGCCAGTGCTGTACTGGCTGTCGGGGCTTACCTGCACCGATGAGAACTTCATGCAAAAAGCCGGCGCCCAGCGCATGGCCGCCGAGCTTGGGTTGATCATCGTTGCGCCAGACACCAGCCCGCGTGGGCCGGGTGTGCCGGGCGACCCGGACAACGCCTGGGATTTTGGCCTGGGCGCTGGCTTCTACCTGAATGCCACACAGGAACCCTGGGCCAAGCACTATCGGATGCATGACTATGTAGTGCAGGAATTGCCTGCGTTGGTTGAAGCGCATTTCCCGGCTTCGGAAAAGCGCGGCATCAGTGGCCACTCCATGGGCGGTCACGGTGCGCTGGTGTGTGCCTTGCGCAACCCGGGACGTTATCAATCGGTGTCGGCGTTTTCGCCGATCAACAACCCGATGGATTGCCCGTGGGGCCAGAAAGCCTTCTCCCGTTACCTGGGCGAAGAACGCTCCAAATGGCGCGAGTGGGATGCCTGCGTGCTCATCAGCGAAGCCTCGGAAAAACTGCCGTTGCTGGTGGACCAGGGCGATCGCGACGATTTCCTTGCCGTGCAGCTTAAGCCTGAGGCGTTGCAGCAAGCGGCCAAGGCCGCCAACCATCCGCTGGAACTGCGCCTGCAGCCGGGTTATGACCACAGCTACTTCTTTATCGCCAGCTTCATCGAAGACCATTTGCGACATCATGGTCGTGCTTTGCTCGGTTAATGTTAGGCAAAAGTAGGTAGAATCACGCCCTGAATTAAATCGGGGCGTTTTTTTATGCGTATTGGCCACGGCTATGATGTGCACCGTTTCGCTGAAGGCGATTTCATCACTCTGGGCGGCGTGCGCATCGCACACCACCATGGGTTGCTGGCTCATTCCGACGGCGACGTAGTGCTGCATGCCTTGAGCGATGCCTTGCTCGGCGCGGCCGCGTTGGGCGATATCGGCAAGCACTTTCCAGACACCGACCCGACCTTCAAGGGCGCGGACAGCCGTGTCTTGCTGCGCCATGTGGTCGGCCTGATCCACGCCAAGGGCTGGAAGGTCGGCAACGTCGACAACACCATCGTGGCCCAGGCGCCGAAAATGGCGCCCCACATCGAGTCGATGCGCGCGCTGATTGCCGCCGACCTGCAAATTGAATTGGATCAAGTCAACGTGAAAGCCACCACCACCGAAAAGCTCGGGTTTACCGGCCGGGAAGAGGGCATCGCGGTGCACTCCGTTGCCTTGTTGCTGCGCGCATGAATGACCTGCAATTGCTGGGCCCGCGTGCCTATGGCGAGGCCTTGGGCAGCGCGGTTTTGAAAGCGACGGCTGAAGATTTTCAGGTCGACGAAGTGCTGGATATCCCGCTCAGCGGCGACGGTGAGCACCTGTGGCTGTGGGTCGAAAAGCGTGGCCTGAATACCGAAGAGGCCGCACGCCGTATCGCCAGGGCGGCCGGCGTGCCGTTGCGCACCGTCAGCTACGCCGGGCTCAAGGACCGCCAGGCGCTGACCCGTCAGTGGTTCAGCGTGCAACTGCCAGGCAAGGCCGACCCGGATATGAGCGGTGCCGAAAACGACACCCTCAAGATCCTCAAAATGGGCCGCCACAAGCGCAAGCTGCAACGCGGCGCGCATTCGGCCAATGGCTTTACCCTACGCCTGACCCAATTGGCGGGTGATACCGCCGCCATCGACGCGCGCTTGCAATTGATCGCCCAGCACGGCATCCCGAACTACTTCGGTGCCCAGCGTTTCGGGCATAACGGCGGCAACGTCGTGGATGCCCGCGATTGGGCGGCGCGCAAGGCGTTGCCGGAGCAGCGCAATGTGCGTTCGCGGCTGCTGTCGACCGCGCGCAGCTTTCTGTTTAACAAAGTGTTGGCGGCGCGGGTCGCGGATGGATCCTGGCAACGTGCCCAGGTCGGTGACCTGCTGGCGTTTACCGACAGTCGCAGTTTTTTCCCCGCAGGTGAGGCTGAATGCAGCGACCCGCGCCTGGCGATTCTGGACCTGCACCCCACCGGCCCGCAGTGGGGCGAGGGCGATTCACCGGCCGGCGGCGCGACCCACACGCTTGAGCAAAGCATTGCCGCCAGCGAGCCGGAGCTGCGTGATTGGCTGGTGAGAGCCGGCATGAGCCAGGAACGTCGCATTCTGCGACTGCCCATTGGCGGGTTGACGTGGCATTATCCCGGTCCTGACATTCTGCAATTGGAATTCGTCCTGCCGGCCGGATGCTTCGCCACTGTCTTGGTGCGCGAGCTTGTTGATCTGGTGCCGGTGGGGCCGACGGACAACCCATGCGTATTCTGATATCAAACGATGACGGTGCCACCGCACCCGGTCTTGCCGCGCTTTATGCTGCGCTGCAGGATTACGCCGAGTGCGTGGTGGTTGCCCCGGACCAGGACAAGAGCGGCGCCAGCAGTTCGCTGACGCTCGACCGTCCGCTGCACCCGCAGGTTCTGGCCAATGGCTTTATCAGCGTGAACGGCACCCCCACCGACTGCGTGCACCTGGCAATCAACAGCTTGTTGGACCAGGAGCCGGATCTGGTGGTGTCGGGCATCAACCTGGGCGCCAACCTGGGCGATGACGTGCTGTATTCCGGCACGGTGGCGGCGGCCCTTGAAGGGCGCTTCCTGGGGCGCACCTCGTTCGCTTTTTCGTTTGCCTCACGGCAACTGGATAACCTGGCGACGGCGGCGTATTTCGCCCGCAAGCTGGTGGAGGCCCATGGCTCGCTGGACTTGCCTGCGCGTACGGTGCTCAACGTCAATATTCCCAATTTGCCCCTCGACCATATCCGCGGCATCCAGCTGACCCGCCTGGGCCATCGCGCCCGTGCGGCAGCGCCGTTGAAGGTGGTCGACCCGCGTGGCAAGGAAGGTTACTGGATTGCTGCCGCCGGTGATGCCGAAGACGGCGGCCCCGGCACCGACTTTCATGCGGTGATGCAAGGTTATGTTTCGATTACCCCGTTGCAGCTCGATCGCACCTTCAGTGATGCCTTCAGTAGTCTGGATGGCTGGCTTGAGGGGCTGCGTTAATGGCGCGTGAACAAGACGACCTGTTGCGTCGTGGTATCGGGATGACCTCCCAGCGTACCCGCGAGCGTTTGATCCAGCGTCTGTATGAAGAAGGCCTGTCCAACGCCCAAGTGCTGGAAGTCATCCGGCGCACGCCTCGGCATCTGTTCGTGGACGAGGCGCTGGCGCATCGCGCTTACGAAGACACGGCGTTGCCAATCGGCCATAACCAGACCATCTCGCAGCCTTATATGGTTGCGCGCATGAGTGAGCTGCTGCTGGCGGCGGGGCCGTTGGACAAGGTGCTGGAGATCGGCACCGGTTCGGGTTACCAGACTGCCGTACTCTCGCAACTGGTGGAGCGGGTGTTCTCGGTGGAGCGCATCAAGGTTCTGCAAGACCGCGCCAAGGAGCGCCTGGTGGAGCTCAACCTGCGCAACGTAGTGTTCCGCTGGGGCGATGGTTGGGAAGGCTGGCCGGCGCTTGCGCCGTATAACGGCATCATCGTCACGGCGGTCGCCACCGATGTGCCCCAGGCGTTACTCGATCAGCTCGCCCCTGGCGGGCGCCTGGTCATCCCGGTGGGCTCTGGCGAAGTGCAACAATTGATGCTCATTATCCGTGAGGACGAAGGTTTTTCCCGGCATGTACTGGGTGCCGTGCGCTTCGTTCCGCTGCTCAATGGCCCGCTGGCCTGATCATTTCTTCGCAAACAGTGAATTCTGTTGAGGGGGATGGGTCTTACGGCGGGGCTTGTTGAGTCAACATGATTGGAAGCCGGGTTTAAATACGATGAATTTTTCGTTTCAGTCGTGTGCCGGTAAAAAGCCAATGCCCAGTTATACTTGCGACATATTTCAAGCCTGATACAGGCATTCATGTTCGGCCAGCACAAAGGGAGCGGCGGGTGAGTCTCACAGGTCTTGCGCAGCGTATGAGTAAAACAAGTTTTCAGCGACTGGTGCTTGGCCTTGTCTTGAGTTCCTTATTGGTGGGTTGCTCAAGCTCTCCGTCCAGTGGTGCTCGGGTTGTCGACCGAAACGGTGCCAGCACCGTGCCGCAAAAACCGACGGTCACCACCGGGCAATATGTCGTGCGAAAGGGGGACACGATGTTCTCGATCGCCTTCCGTTACGGCTGGGATTACAAGGCGCTCGCAGCTCGTAACAATATTCCTGTGCCCTATACGATACATCCGGGGCAAACCATTCGTTTCGATGGGCGAACCGGTTCGGCGCCTACGGCAGTTGTGACAAAATCCGGTTCTTCGGCCTCGTCTTCAAGCAAAACCACGATCATCACCCGGCCTGCAGGCACCGCCGCGCCTACGGTTGCGAGCAAACCGGCAGCCACGCCGTTGCCACCTGCCGGGCCGGCGCCGACCGGTTGGGGATGGCCTTCAAACGGGGTGTTGATTGGAAAATTCTCTTCAAACGGTAGTTTGAATAAAGGCATTGATATCGCCGGAGATTTGGGACAGCCTGTTTTAGCTGCGTCTGATGGGACAGTGGTTTACGCCGGGAGTGGTTTACGGGGCTACGGCGAGCTGGTCATCATCAAACACAGCGATACCTACGTCAGTGCCTACGGTCATAACCGCAGGCTGTTGGTTCGGGAGGGGCAGCAGGTCAAAGTCGGACAGACAATTGCCGAAATGGGGTCAACTGGTACAGACCGGGTGAAACTGCACTTTGAGATTCGCCGCCAAGGGAAACCTGTAGATCCGCTGCAATTCCTACCCCGTCGTTGATGTGTTGCACAGCCTGTTCCCTCACGTAGAAGGAACAGGCTCCAGCGTTGCCAAGGATAAAGGCGTCGCTTGAGCTTGAGGTCGAACTCACCAAAGGACTATAACAATGGCTCTCAGTAAAGAAGCGCCGGAGTTTGACATCGACGATGAGGTTCTCCTTGAAATGGAGATACTCACCGAAAAGGAATCGATGTCGAATGATGAAGGGTCTCCAGCTCCTTCAGTTCGCACCAAATCCAAGAACTCCACCGCGTTGAAGCAACACAAGTACATTGACTACACGCGGGCGCTCGACGCCACGCAGCTGTATCTCAATGAAATCGGCTTTTCCCCTTTGCTGACTCCCGAAGAAGAAGTCCATTTTGCGCGCTTGTCGCAAAAGGGCGATCCGGCTGGGCGCAAGCGCATGATTGAAAGCAACCTGCGGCTGGTGGTGAAAATCGCCCGACGCTACGTCAATCGTGGCCTGTCGCTGTTGGACTTGATCGAGGAGGGCAACCTGGGCTTGATCCGGGCAGTGGAGAAGTTCGACCCTGAGCGGGGCTTCCGCTTCTCTACCTATGCTACCTGGTGGATTCGCCAGACCATCGAACGGGCGATCATGAATCAGACCCGCACGATCCGGTTGCCGATCCATGTGGTCAAGGAGCTCAACGTCTACCTGCGGGCAGCGCGTGAGCTGACACAAAAACTCGATCATGAACCCTCGCCTGAAGAAATCGCCAACCTGCTGGAAAAGCCAGTGGGAGAGGTTAAGCGCATGCTCGGCTTGAATGAGCGCGTATCTTCGGTCGACGTCTCGCTGGGTCCGGACTCGGATAAAACCCTGCTGGACACCCTGACGGATGATCGCCCGACAGATCCTTGTGAGCTGTTGCAGGATGATGATCTTTCCCAAAGCATTGACCAGTGGTTGTCGGAGCTCACGGACAAGCAGCGTGAGGTGGTGATTCGCCGCTTCGGCCTGCGCGGCCATGAGAGCAGCACCCTGGAGGATGTAGGCCTGGAGATCGGCCTGACCCGTGAGCGGGTGCGGCAAATCCAGGTAGAGGGCCTCAAGCGCTTGCGTGAGATCCTCGAGAAGAATGGCTTGTCGAGTGAGTCGTTGTTCCAATAAGCGACGCTGAACAAAATGTGGGAGCAGACTTTATGTGGAGGCTGGCAAGCCAGTTCCTGCATAAAGCTTGCTCCCACATTTTTTTGTGCCCCGCCTGATCGTTCCCACGCTTGATCGTTCCCACGCTCTGCGTGGGAATGCCTCTTGGTGACGCTCTGCGTCACGCTGGGGGGCGCGGAGCGTCCCGGGCTGCATTCCCACGCAGAGCGTGGGAACGATCAGATCAGGCATAAAAAAACCCCGCTTTTAAGGGCGGGGTTTTTTCGACTAAGTCAGTACAAGTTAGATAACTTGAACTTCTTCAGCTTGCATGCCTTTCTGACCGCGGGTAGCGATGAAAGAAACCTGTTGGCCTTCTTTCAGGCTTTTGAAGCCGTCGGATTGGATAGCTTTGAAGTGAACGAACAGGTCGTCACCGGATTGTGGAGTGATGAAGCCGAAGCCTTTTTCATCGTTGAACCACTTAACGGTACCAGTTTGGCGATTAGACATGGTGTATCTCCTTGGACAAAGTTAACTGCGACTCAGGAAAAGCCCTGGCCGAGACTGAGTGCAAAGAGCAGGAAAAATTCTTGGAGATGGTTGGATCGAAATTCAACATATCGTGTAGAGATTCTCAGTGACACAAGCAGCACAGTGGCGCCACCTTAACCCTTTTTCCGGGACGTGCCAATGGTATTTCCGAAGGTTTCTCTATTTTCGTGACTGGCGGTGGTATTTACAGTCACCGGGCACTGCAACGTCGGTCCCGGCCCCGCTGGCTGCCGCTTATGGCAGGCAGCACATTCATCAACAAATCCCCCGCGCCCTTTGAACCCCAGAGCCGGCCCCGGTAAGATGCCCAACAGAATTTTTCCACCTCGCTATTCAGGACACCGCCATGAGCATCAAATCGGACAAGTGGATTCGCCGCATGGCGCAAGAACACGGCATGATCGAACCCTTCGTTGAGCGCCAGATCCGTGGCGAAGGCGCGGCTCCCGTGATTTCCTACGGTGTTTCCAGCTACGGCTACGACGTGCGCTGCGCCGATGAATTCAAGGTGTTCACCAACATCAACTCGGCGATCGTCGATCCGAAAAACTTCGACGAAAAGAGCTTCGTCGACGTCAAGAGCGACGTGTGCATCATTCCGCCAAACTCCTTTGCGCTGGCGCGCACTGTGGAATTCTTCCGTATTCCCCGTGACGTGCTGACCATCTGCCTGGGTAAAAGCACCTACGCGCGCTGCGGCATCATCGTTAACGTGACGCCGCTTGAGCCGGAGTGGGAAGGCCACGTGACTCTGGAGTTCTCCAACACCACCACCTTGCCGGCCAAGATCTACGCCAACGAAGGCGTGGCGCAGATGCTGTTCCTGCAGTCCGACGAAGCTTGTGAAGTGTCCTATAAAGACCGCGCCGGCAAGTACCAGGGCCAGCGCGGCGTCACTCTCCCACGCGCTTGATCGAAAGGTCTTACACGCAAAGGGAATTAGTCTGCGTGAAGTGACTCTATTGGGTGTACTGCCTCGGCGCGTGCAAAACGTGCCGAGCCACGCTTGAGGAGTACTTTATGAAGATCGACCCGCGAATCAGCGCTGAACTCGCCCGGCTTGAACCCAACCAGATTGGTGTTCTGGCCTGGTCCCTGATGGCCGACCCAGCGTATGCGGGCGGTATCCCTGGTCAACCAGACGAAGATTGGCCGCAGCAGCCCGCCGAGCCCGGTGAGCCAGTTCGTCCCGATGAGCCGCCTCCCGCGCCTGTCGCCTGACTTATCAAAAGACATGGCTGGCGCTTCAGCGCACCGGCCATACGTCTTGATCGCCGATCACAAATACTCGCCGGTCGTCGCTTTTACCTACGGAGTAACCCCCGGTAAAAGCCCCAAACGCCGGCAATAAACTGATCTTCGAACCGATCTGAAAGCACGGCAGCCGTAAACTCTGGCGACCTTTGCCGCGCAACCGGTACACCGGGTGCACATGCCCGGCCAGCACATGATGGCTGGGGTGGGCATCCGGCTCATGCTGCAATGCGAACGGCCCCATCAATAGCGGTTCGGCCACCACTTCAATCCTCAAGTCGGCAGGCGGGTCGCCAGCGCGTTTATCGTGATTGCCGCGAATCAAGGTCAGGTTCAGTTCGTGATTGCGCTCGCGCCAGGCCCTCAAGGCGCTCAGGGTGCCGCTGGCGTGCGAGCCTGGGCCGTGCAGGAAGTCGCCCAGAAAGATCACCTGCGCGCACGGCAGGGCCGATAACAGGCGGTCCAGGCGCTGCAGGTTTTCGCTGGTGGTGCCCTGCGGCACCGGCTGCCCGAGGCTGCGATACGCCGAGGCCTTGCCAAAATGCGCGTCAGCGATCAACAGGCACTGACGGGCGGGCCAGTAAATCGCCTTTTCCGCCAGCAGCCATAACGTCTCACCTTCAAGAGTCAGCGAATAATGCATCAGCGTTTCCCGTTATCCGCGACTTTTTCCAGGTCCTTGACCATGCGTGCAATGCGCTCGGACAGCTTCTCCGAGCTCATGCTCTCGCGCATTCGCTCAACCAGCAGTGGAAAAGCCAGCGGCGTCGGCCGTTCGATCACGTGCAGGTCCAGTTTCAACGCCGACAGATGACGCAATGTCTCCTCCAACCGACGAATATCCAACTCATCACGCAGGACTTCTTCTCCGGCCTGGGTCAGCAAAAGGTTTTGCGGATCGTACTGCTTGAACACCTCGAAGAATAAACCGCTGGAAGCCTGCACTTGCCGCGTGCTTTTCGGCGCGCCGGGGTAACCGGCAAATACCAGCCCGGCGATGCGTGCGATTTCGCGAAAGCGCCGCAGCGCCAGCTCACCGGCATTCAGGCTGGCCGCCACGTCCAGCAGTAAGTTGGTCGGGCTCAGCAGCGCTTGATTCAACGCAACCGGCCAGTCCACCGGCGTAGCGCTCAGCAATTCCAGCCCGTAATCATTTACCGCAACCGAAAAGGTCACCGGCTGGCCTTGGCTGACCCGCCACGCCAGCAAGCTCGCCAGCCCCAGATGCACCTGGCGCCCGGCAAACGGATAGAGAAACAGGTGCCAGCCTTCCCGCGACTTCAGGGTTTCAGCCAGCAAATGCGCGCGTGTCGGCAGGCCAGACCAGCGCAACTGAGTCTGCAGCAGCGGTTGCACCGCGCGCATCTCGGGGCCGTCGAAGTGCCCGTGCGAAGCTGCATCAAAGCGCTCGACCACCGCCTGGGCCAACTCATTGGAAAGCGGCATACGCCCGCCATTCCAACGCGGTACAGCGGCCTTTTTCGCGCTGCTGCGGCGTACATACGCCGTCATGTTTTCCACTCGCACCAACTCCAATAGCCGCCCGGCGAACAGAAAGCCGTCACCGGGTTTGAGCCGGGCGATAAAGCCTTCCTCGACACTGCCCAGATTCTTGCCGCCGCCGCCCTTGCTCCAGAATTTCAACTGGATACTCGCATCGCTGACGATAGTGCCCACGCTCATGCGATGGCGCCGTGCCAGGCGCGCATCCGGCACGCGCCACACGCCATGCTCGTCGGGTTCCACTCGGCGGTAATCCGGATAGGCCGTCAACGACAGGCCGCCATGGCGCACAAACCCCAGCGCCCAGGCCCAATCGGCGTCAGTAAGGTCACGATAAGCCCAGGCACCCCGCACCTCCGCCAACAGCGCATCCGGGGTAAAACCACCGCCCAGGGCCATGCTCACTAGATGTTGTACGAGCACATCCAAAGGCTTGTAGGGCGATTCGCGAGCTTCGATGCGCCGCTGCGCTATCGCGTCCTGGGCGGCGGCGGCTTCCACCAATTCCAGGCTATGGGTCGGCACCAACGTCACCCGTGATGGCCTGCCTGGCGCATGGCCAGAGCGCCCGGCGCGTTGCATCAGGCGCGCCACGCCTTTGGCCGAGCCGATTTGCAGCACGCGCTCCACCGGCAGGAAGTCCACACCCAGGTCCAGGCTCGAAGTACACACGACGGCCTTGAGCTGGCCGTCTTTCAAGGCCCGCTCCACCCAGTCGCGGGTTTCACGCGACAGCGAGCCATGGTGCAGGGCAATCACGCCGGCCCAGTCCGGGCGCGCTTCCAGCAACGCCTGGTACCAAATCTCCGACTGTGCGCGTGTATTGGTAAACACCAGGCAACTGCTGCTGGCGTCCACTTCGGCCACCACCTGCGGCAACATCTTCAAACCGATATGCCCGGCCCAGGGAAATCGCTCGGTGGTCGGCGGCAACAAGGTGTCGACCTTCAGTTCTTTTGCCGTTTGCCCCTGCACATTGATCCCTCCGCCTTGTGGGACCAGAACCTCAAGGGCGTGGGACTGATTGCCCAAGGTCGCGGAAATCCCCCACACCATCAAGTCAGGATGCCAACGCCGCAAGCGCGCCAACGCCAGTTGCAGTTGCACGCCACGTTTGTTGCCGATCAGTTCATGCCATTCGTCCACGATCACCATGCGCAGGTGCGCCAGGCTGGTCTCACTGTCGGCACGCGCGAGCATCAGCGTCAGGCTTTCCGGGGTGGTCACCAGCGCGGTGGGCTGACGCCGGGTCTGGCGCGCGCGTTCGCTGCTGCTGGTGTCGCCGGTACGCAGGCCGACGCTCCAGGGAATCTGCAGCGCCTCAAGCGGTGCTTGCAGGGCGCGCGCTGTGTCGGCGGCCAAGGCTCGCATTGGTGTGATCCACAACACCGTCAGTGGCTCAGCGGGCGCTTTGCGTTTACCGGTGGCAGGCGGGCGAGCGACGGCGAAGCGGTTGAGGGCGGCAAACCACAGCGCATAGGTTTTACCCGCGCCGGTGCTGGCGTGCAGCAGGCCTGATTGGCCGTCCTTAACCGCCGTCCATACGGCTTTTTGAAAGGCGAACGGTTTCCAGCCTTTGGCGGCAAACCATTTTTTGGCGAAGTCGAGGGGTTTTGCCATTCGGCGGCTGACGCTCTGGAGGCTCTATGTCAGAGACCCTCCAGGCGTCGCAAAGGTTTACTTCAAGTTACCGCTCAGAAATTGCTGCAGGCGCTCGCTCTTCGGGTTGCCCAACACATCCTCGGGGGTGCCTTGCTCTTCCACCAGGCCCTTGTGCAGGAACAGCACCTGGTTCGACACCTTGCGCGCAAAACTCATCTCGTGGGTGACCATGATCATGGTGCGGCCTTCCTCGGCCAGGCCCTGGATCACTTTCAACACTTCGCCGACCAGCTCCGGGTCGAGGGCCGAGGTGGGTTCGTCAAACAGCATCACCTCCGGCTCCATGGCCAGGGCGCGGGCGATGGCCACCCGTTGCTGTTGGCCACCGGAAAGGAACGCCGGGTATTGATCGGCCACACGCGCCGGCAACCCGACCTTATCCAGGTAGCGACGGGCACGGTCCTCGGCGTCCTTCTTGCTGCAGCCCAGCACCCGGCGCGGCGCCATGGTGATGTTTTCCAGCACGCTCATATGGCTCCACAGGTTGAAGTGCTGGAACACCATCGCCAGCCGCGTGCGCAGGCGTTGCAGTTCGGCATCGTCGGCCACGCGCATGCCGTGGCGGTCGCTGACCATGCGGATCTGCTGACCATCGAGGGTCATGGCGCCGTCATTGGGGGTTTCCAGAAAGTTGATGCAGCGCAAAAAGGTACTTTTGCCCGAGCCACTGGCGCCGATCAAGCTGATCACGTCACCGGTCTTGGCCTTGAGCGAAACACCTTTGAGCACTTCATTGTCGCCATAGCTTTTATGCAGGCCTTCAACGGTCAATTTGTACATGGGGCGTGCATCCTCAAGGCGAAAGTAGGTAGCCGCTGCGGTAGGCTTGCGTGCCTGCGACGTGGCTGATCACCATGCCGGCAGTGGCCATGCGCCGCAGCGAACGGGCGTAAAGCAGGCCGGCATGTTTGCAGTGCACAGGCGTTACGCGGTCGGTAATGGGGTCGATGATTTCGGCGATCAGTTGCCCGGCTTCCAGGTATTCACCGGGCAAGGCGCTGAACACCAGCAAGCCGCCGACCGGCGTGGCCACCGGTTCCACGCCCGCCAGCGGCGTGGCCGGGTAGGGCAGCTCGGGCAGGGGCGGCGCGTCACCGGTAATGGCACCGAAATGAGTCAGGTAATCGATGATTGCCTGGCAATCCAGCGCCGCCAGGCCGTGGTTGACGTCGCCCTGGCCGCGCAGTTCGACGGTCACCGAAAAACTGCCCATCGGGATCGGGAAGCGCTCACCGAAACGCTGCTGCAACTGCCACCACACCAGGGTGAAACATTCGTCGAACGAATGCCCGCCGGAGTCGGTCGCCAGCAAGTTGGCCTCCGAGCCGATATAGCGCGCCAGCGGCTCCACCTGCGGCCAGGCCTCGGGCGTGGTGTACAGGTGCGCCACGGCTTCGAAGTCGCAATGCAGGTCCAGCACCATGTCGGCATCGCAGGCCAGGCGTTGCAGCATCAGGCGCTGGGATTGCAGCTGGGTAGCAGGCGTTTGCGCCGCGAGGGCCAGGCTCAGGGCGTCGCGAATAAGCTCGACGTTGTGCGTGGGATCATCCCCCAGCAACTCCTCGACCTGATTGCCGACTTCCTCACTGAGATCGACAAACAGGCGATTGAAGTTCTGCCCGCTTTCCAGCTCGTAGCGGCCCAATGGTATGTCCATCAACACCTGCTCAAGCCCCACCGGATTGGCGATGGGTACCAGCACGATCTCGCTGCGCAGGCGCCCGGCCGCTGCCAGCTCCGCCAGGCGCAGCTTCAGGTGCCAGGCCACCAGCATGCCCGGCAGCTCATCGGCATGCAGTGACGACTGAATGTAGATCTTGCCCTCAGCCTGTTCCGGGCCGAAGTGGAAACTGTGAACCTGCCGCGCCGTGCCGGGCACCGGCGCGATCAGATCATGTACCTGATGACGCATCACGACTCCTTAGTGGCTCGGCCCGAGAAAGGCCAGCCAGCGGCGTTCCGCCAGACGAAACAGCCCGACCAGCGCAAAGGTCACGGTCAGGTAGATCAGCGCGGCGATGCCGAATGATTGAAAGGTCATATAGGTGGCCGAGTTGGCGTCCCGCGCTACCTTGAGAATGTCCGGCACTGTCGCGGTAAACGCCACGGTGGTCGAATGCAGCATCAGGATCACTTCGTTGCTGTAGTAGGGCAGCGAGCGGCGTAGGGCCGAGGGCATGATCACGTAGGCATACAGCTTCCAACCGCTCAGGCCGTAAGCCTTGGCCGCTTCGACTTCGCCGTGGGCCATGCTGCGGATCGCCCCGGCGAAAATCTCCGTGGTGTACGCGCAGGTGTTAAGGGCGAAGGCCAGAATGGTGCAGTTCATCGCATCGCGAAAGAACGCATCCAGCACCGGTTGCGCGCGCACGGCGGCGATGCTGTAGATGCCGGTGTAGCAAATCAGCAGTTGGATATACAGCGGCGTGCCACGAAACAGGTAGGTGTAGAACTGCACCGGCCAGCGTATGGAGCGTTTGCGCGAGACGCGGGCGATGGACAACGGGATCGACACCAGAAAGCCGATCACCAGCGCGGCGCTGAGCAGCCACAGGGTCATCGCCAGCCCGGTGATGTGCTGGCCGTCGCTATAAAGGAAAGGCCGCCAGTATTGCTGGATAAGTTCGATCATCGCACGGCCTCCCGGGACCCAGCGGAGTAGCGGCGCTCAAGCCAGCGCAGGACGACGTTGGACGCGCTGGTGATCAGCAGGTAGATCAACGCGGCGAGTACCAGAAAGTAAAACAGTTGATAGGTGCTCTTGCCCGCATCCTGGGCGGCCTTCACCAGGTCTGCCAGGCCGATGATCGACACCAGCGCCGTGGCTTTGAGCATCACGCACCAGTTGTTGTTAATGCCCGGCAAGGCAAAGCGCATCATCTGCGGGAAGGTCACGAAGCGAAACCGCTGCCCGCGCGTGAGCCCGTAGGCGGTCGCCGCTTCCAACTGGCCACGCGGTACGGCGAGGATCGCGCCGCGAAACGTCTCGGTGAAGTAGGCGCCATAGATGAAGCCCAGGGTGATGACCCCGGCGCTGAATGGGTCGATCTCGATGTAGTCCCATTCCATAAAGTCGGTAAAACCGGTCAGCCAGATTTGCAGGCTGTAGAAAATCAGCAGCATCAGCACCAGGTCGGGCACGCCGCGAATCAAGGTGGTGTAGAGCTGAGCGGGGATGCGAATCAGGCTGACGCTGGACAGTTTGGCGCTGGCGCCGAGCAGGCCCAGCAGGACGCTGACGGCCAGGGAGGCGACCGACAGTTTCACGGTCATCCACGTACCTTGCAGCAACAGCGGGCCGAACCCCTTCAAGCTGAAGGCACCCAGCCCCAGGGTTTGCAAAAGATCTTCAAACATGAATTCAGGACCTAATGGCGATAAAAAAGCGCCCACCGCAAACCGGTGGGCGCCGGGGTGTTATTTACCGCTGTAGAGGTTCAGGTCGCCGAAGTGTTTCTTCTGGATGGTGGCGTAGGTGCCATCATCGTGTAACGCTTTGATACCTTTATCGAGCAAGGCCTTGAGGTCTTTGTTACCTTTTTTGATACCGACCGCAGTTTTCGATGGCAGCAGTGGGTCGTCGATGGCTTTGCTGACTTCGTAGTCAGCGCCGGCTGGCGACTTCAAAAAGCCCAGTTCGGCTTGCAGCATGTCCTGCACGGAAGCGTCCAGGCGGCCCGAGGTCAGGTCGGCATACACCTGGTCCTGGTTGGCGTAGGCCTTGGTGGTCACACCGGCTTTGTCCAGCACAGCCTTGGCGTAGGCTTCCTGGATGGTGCCTTGCTCGTAACCCACGGTTTTGCCCTTGAGGGACTCAGGCGTGGAGAAGTTCGCGCCCTTTTTGAATACCAGGGAAGTCGGGCCGGAGAACAGCTCGCTGGAGAAATCGATCGCCTTTTCACGGGCTTCGGTCACGGTCATCGAGGAAATCACGCCGTCGAACTTGTTGGCGTTCAGGCCTGGAATCATGCCGTCGAAGTCGCTTTCAACCCACTTGCACTTCACTTTCAGCTCGGCACAGATCGCATTGCCCAGGTCGATATCGAAGCCTACCAGGCTGCCGTCGGCCGCCTTGGACTCGAATGGCGCGTAGGAAGGATCGACACCAAAACGCAATTCCTTGTATTCCTTGGCCAGCGCGGTACCAGCAGCCATGCACAGAGCCAGTGCAGAAAGGGTCAGCAATGCTTTTTTCATTATGTAATCCCTAAAAACCAAGATAAGCGCTTGTGGCGCGATTAGGACTGTTACTGAGCGGTGTCAGACGGATCACAAGTAGCAATTTCTGCACCATAGTTCCGAATGAGTGTTTTAAAAGGTGGGATAAGGGAGTTCTTAGTGTAGGAGATGCCCGAAAATGGGCATGGAAAATTCAGCGCACTATTTTGAGGCACGAATGAAAATCAAAATGTGGGAGCGGGCTTGCTCGCGAAGGCGGTGGGTCAGCCAATTCACCTATCACTGACCCACCG
>NZ_CBFHAZ010000031.1:0-56649 GCF_965653655.1 Pseudomonas onubensis
GCGAATGCGGTAGTTCAGCCAACTATTCTGTGGCTGATACAACGCATTCGCGAGCAAGCCCGCTCCCACATTTTATTCCGGTTCCTTCAGCGAGAACCGGGTTACTTGCCGGGAGTAAGGGTCAAGCGGGTTTTCCCATACACCTTGTCAAAGTTCTGCGGCTGCATCGGGAAGCTCAGGTATTGCGCCTTGAGCGCCGCATCGATGCCGTTCGCATAGTTCGGGCTGGCCGGGTTGCCGGATTGGCCGATGCCACCCTGACCCATCATCGGTTCGACTTGGCTGAAGTCGACGATCATGCGCAGCGCCGGCACTTGGGTGGTGACAAAATCCTGCCCCCAGCTGTACGGCGCCGGGTTCAGGGTATTGTGGTCGCCGCCACTGGCAAATGGGCCGCGGATCACCTGGCCATTGGTGTTTTTCCAGGTGGTGGTGTGCAGTTTGCCCCACTGCCAGGCCTTGTGATCGCCACCCAATTGGCTGTCGCCAGCGGTGATGGCGGCGGCAAGGCTGCGGGCGAGGATCGCCGGTTTGTCTTCTTTTTGCGCGGTGCGCACGTCGTCCCAGAACGGGCTGTCTTCGCGGCCCAGTAAGTGGTCGGCGTTGGCGGAATAGGACAGGTTGGCGTTGCTGACAAAGGCTTTCCAGCTGGCGCTGTTTTCCGGACCGAGTTCGTCGAGGAAGATCTGTTTGGTGCTTTCCTGCAGGAACAGCTCATAGATCGCCGCATCGCCGGAGGTCGGTGCCAGGCGGCCATCAAACGCCATCAAGCGACTGAGCGCTTCGCGTGCCTTCACAGCTTCGGCTGCCGGCAGCGCATCGATTGCCTGTTTCAGCGGCTGGGCCATGCCCGGCGCCAGGAACATGGTCTTGAGCTTGGCGGCAAACGTGGTGGTCTGGTCGTACTGCATGGCGATCATGCTGCGGCTGTCATGCTTGCCGGCGTTGGCCAGTTGCGCCAGGCGCTCGCTGCGCTCCGGGGCGTCCCAGGAGTTGGACAACTGCATGCCATAACCGCGTGGCGCGGTGCGCTGGTTGGCCGTGCCGATCCAGCCGTGGGTCGGGTCTTGATCGTAAGGGTGCAGCATCGCGTCGGCGTAGCCGTCCCAGTCAAAGCGCGCGTCCCAGCCCGGCGAGGGCAGCAGGCCTTCGCCTTCGCGGCGGTTGGGGAAGCGACCGGTGACTTGCCAGCCAATGCTGCTCGCGTCGGCAAAGATCATGTTGAGGGCGATGGCGCGGATCTCCCGGGTCGCGTCCGAGGCCTTGCCGGCGCTTTGGGCGCGGGACAAGTCGAAGAACGCGTCCAGGCTCTTGTCGTCCTTGAGGTCGGCGGTTTGCAGGGCCAGGCCGAACCCGGTGGTGAGTGCCTGGCTGCTGTTGAGCAGGGCGCCGTGACGGGTTTCGTACACCACTTCGCGAATCGGCCGCTGGCCCTTGGCGAAGTAGGTTTCGTTACGCACGGCGGCCGGTAGCCATTTGCCGTTGTTCTCGTAGTACAACGCGCTGCCTTGGCGTTTGACCTTCTCCAGGAACAGGTCCTGGGTGTCGCCTTTGACCGCGCTCATGCTCCACGCCACTTTGCCGTTGAAACCGGACAGCAGGGTCGGCAAACCGGCAATCGAGACGCCGACCGCCTGGTATTTCGGCGCACGGATTTGCACGTAGTTCCACGGCGACGGCGCTTGTGGCTGGGCTGCCAGGTCGCTGGCCAGCAGGCTTTTGCCACTGCGGCTGCGTTGCGGGCCGATCGCCCAGTTGTTGGAGGTGGTGACGGCCAGTGCGTTGAGGCTGTTCAACTGCTGGCCGATGCTTTCAAGCCCGGCAAGGCCGGTGATCTGGCCAAGGTTCACGCCCTTGAGCTTGTCGGCTTCGTCCATCGGGATCGGCTCATCCGGCGCACTCGGCGTGAGCCAGGCGAGCTTGTCGGCACCGACCTTCTGCGCCAGCACCAGCGACGAGAGTTCTTCCTGCAAGTTGCTCGACTCGCTGAAATTCAGCAGGCAGAACAGCAGCGCCGAATCTTCCGGCTTCCAGTACTCGGGCTTGTAGCCGGTCTGGGCCAGGTCCGGCGGCAGCTTGTCGCGGTAGCGGAACAGGTAGGCGTTGACGCCACGGGCATACACCTCAAAGAAGCGCTTGAGGCGCGGCGACGAAGCGTTGTACAGCTCGCCGGCGCTTTTTTTCAGGTTGACCGCACGCATGAAACGGTCGACATCCAGCACTTGCGGACCGGACATTTCCGCCAGGCGGCCTTGAGCCAGCAGGCGCAAAGTGACCATCTGCGTGATGCGGTCGCTGGCGTGTACATAACCGAGGCTGAACAGCGCGTCATGGAAGGTGTTGCTTTCGATCAGCGGCATGCCTTGGGCATTGCGGCGCACCGACACATTCTGTGCCAGGCCTTTGATCGGTTGCACGCCGGCCACCGGCGGCAGGGTGTCCTGGGTGCTCTGGAGCTGGCAACCGGCCAGGCTTAAAGCACTGGCCACTGCCGCGGCAACGCCGAACCGGGGGATAAAGTGTGAGAGGGCTGGCGAGGCCATGGCAAAGCTCCTGCGGGGGGTAGCGTCATTAAAGGCGCTACGTTAGTGAGCGCGGCGAAACGACGCAAGCAGGATCGTTCCCACGCTCTGCGTGGGAATGCATTTTGTGACGCTCTGCGTCACGCTTTTTTGGGGGGACGCGGAGCGTCCGGGGCGGCATTCCCACGCGGAGCGTGGGAACGATCCTCGGCCGATCAGGATTTTGGCGGGTTCACTTTCTGCACCAGTTCATACGCCCGAACCGTCGCAGGCCGTTCCTTGATGC
The DNA here is from genome assembly GCF_965653655.1 of Pseudomonas onubensis. Taxonomy (NCBI): domain Bacteria; kingdom Pseudomonadati; phylum Pseudomonadota; class Gammaproteobacteria; order Pseudomonadales; family Pseudomonadaceae; genus Pseudomonas; species Pseudomonas onubensis. The sequence goes on from NZ_CBFHAZ010000031.1 coordinate 2,809, forward strand.
TGTTGAACCAGCGCTGTACATGGGGGAAATCCTCCAGACGCTGGCTCTGCCACTTGTGGGAAACAATCCACGGGTAGATGGCCATGTCGGCGATGCTGTAGTCCTCGCCCGCTACGAATGCGCGATCCGCCAGGCGCCGGTCCAACACGCCGTACAGGCGCGCGGTTTCGTCCACATAACGTTTAATGGCGTAGGGGATTTTCTCCGGTGCGAACTGGCTGAAATGATGATTCTGGCCCGCCATCGGCCCCAGCCCGCCCATTTGCCAGAACAGCCATTGCAGCGCTTCCTGGCGCCCGCGCAGGTCTTTTGGAATGAATTGGCCGGTTTTTTCCGCGAGGTACAGCAAGATCGCGCCGGATTCGAACAGCGAAATCGGCGCGCCGCCGTCGGCCGGGCTGTGATCGACGATGGCCGGGATGCGGTTGTTGGGAGCGATCTTCAAGAAGTCCGGCTTGAACTGGTCGCCCTGGCCGATGTTGATCGGGTGCACCTTGTAGGGCAGGCCGGCTTCTTCCAGGAACAGCGATACTTTGTGACCGTTGGGGGTGGTCCAGTAGTACAGGTCGATCATGAAGCTCTCCAAATGAGCGAATGCCTGTCTCTATAGGTGATGATCAAGGGGCAATAATTCAATCAAACATTTACGTCTAACCTTAGAAGCACATCACACCGCACCATCGACCAACACCTGCAATGACTGCTGCGAGCAACGCTCAATGCGCACCTGTACGCCATAGACCTGCGCAAACAACGCCGGGTCGAGCACTTCATCTGCCACGCCGCTGGCATATAGCCGGCCCTGGCGCAGCACGGCAATATGGTCGGCGAAACGTGCAGCCAGGTTGATGTCGTGCAGCACCACCACGGCGATCAAGTGGTGCTCGCGCACCAGCGCGCGCACGCAGTCCATGACTTTTAATTGGTAATTGAGGTCGAGCGCGCTGGTGGGTTCGTCGAGCAGCATCACTTGCGGGCGCCGCGCAATCAGCTGCGCAAGGCTGACCAATTGGCGCTGGCCGCCGGACAACATGCTCAGCAGTTGATCAGCCAAATGCGCGATGCCGATACGCTGCAACGCTTCGAAGGCTTCGCGCAGGCAGGCTTCGCCGGACAGTGGAATGCCGTCCACATTGGCCACACGCAGCGCGGCGATCACGCTTTCCATCACGCTGAGGCTCAGGCCCGGCGGCAGGTTCTGCGGCATGTAAGTCACGCGTCGCGCACGCTCGGCCACCGACATGGCTGACAGGTCAAGGTCACCCAGCCTTACCACACCTTGCATCTTTTCCAGCCCGGCGATGGCCCGCAGCAGCGTGGATTTGCCCGCGCCATTAGGGCCGATCAAGGCAGTGAGGCTGCCGTGGGGCAGGGTCGGCAAGCTCAGATCATGCACGATCTGCCGACGCCCGTAGCGGACAGTGGCGTTGTGTACCGATAACCCCGCACTCATAACTGCCTCCCGCGCTTGAACACCAACACCACAAAAATCGGCACGCCTACCAAGGCGGTGACGATGCCCACCGGCACAATCACGCCGGGCATGATCAGCTTGCTGGCAATCGACGACAGCGCCAGCAGCAACGCGCCGGTCAACGCACTGGCGGGCAGCAGGAAACGCTGGTCTTCACCCACCAGAATCCGCGCGATATGCGGCCCCACCAAGCCGATAAAGCCGATGGTGCCTACAAACGCCACGGCAGTGGCCGACAGCAGGCTGATACGCAGCAACGAAAAAAAACGCAGGCGTTTCACGTCCACGCCAAAGCTTTGTGCGCGGTCTTCGCCCATGCGCAGCAGGGTCAGGCGCGGCGCGGCGGCGAAGGAAAACGGCAGCACCACGGCGACTACAAAGGCGAGGATGCCGAGCTTGTCCCAGTTGGCGCGGGTCACGCTGCCCAAGGTCCAGAACACCAGCTGTTGCAACACATCTTCGGTGGCCACCAGTTGCAGCAAGGCCACCACGGCGTTGCAACTGAACACCAGCGCGATGCCGAACAGCACCAGGCTTTCCACGCCCGCACCGCGCAGGCGTGACATGGCTTGCAGCAAGAATACCGAGGCGGCGGCAAAGATAAACGCCGAGATGGAAATCGCGGTGTTGGCCGACACCCACAGCGTGGTCACCGGAAACACGATGACCAACGACGCGCCCAAGGCCGCCGCCGAGGACACGCCCAACGTAAACGGGCTGGCCAGCGGGTTATTGAGGATCGCCTGCATCTCGGCCCCGGCCAGCGACAGCGCGCAACCCACCAGCACCGCCATCAACGCGTAGGGCAGGCGCACGTTCCAGATGATCACCTGGTCAGTGGCGCTCAGATGCGACGGATGCAGGATGCCGTCGAGCAACGCCAACAGGCCCATGCCCGACGGGCCGCTGGCCAGGTCCACCAGAATGGCGCAGACCAGCGCGATGCCGAGCAGCGCCAACAGCCAGGCACGCCGGGCCAGCAAGCGGCGATAGCCGTGAGTGGCGCTGGCAAGGTCGAGGGTTTGAGTGGTCATGGGGCTCACAAGGTCTTAAAAACAATGAACATCCAAATGTGGGAGCTGGCTTGTCGGGTCGCCGCATCGCTGCGATTGCGGAATATCAGTCACCCTTTTATTGACTGACACACCGCTATCGCAGGCAAGCCAGCTCCCACACTGACTGCATTCCTGCAGGGCGATTGGGGTTACTTGGTTTTGGCGTCAATCCAGTAAGCACCCTGCAACGGCATCCCCAGGAACTGCTGGTTGATCTGTTCCATGGTGGCCTGCGGATCAAGTTTGGCGAACAGTTCCGGGTGTACCCATTTGGCCAATACTTCAATCGCCAGCAGGTTGTACGGCGAGTTGTAGAAGTCATGCCACAGGCCGTGGGCATTGCCCTCGCGGATGGCACGCAGGTTGGCGAACTCCGGCCGCGCCAGCACACGATCAAACGCCTCGCGGGCTTCATCGGTGCTCACGCCAGCGCCGAGAATCAACCCCGGTTTGTGATTGCCGGTGGCCACGTACACATCCGGGTCGGCCTTGAGCGCGTATTCAACACTGATATCCCCCAGCGCACCCGGCACCACATCGGCGGCGATATTGCGCCCGCCGACCAGCTTGATCACTTCACCCATGCCGCTTTTGCCGGTGGTGTGCCCCGGCGCCTGCCAGGCACCGGCCAGCAGTTCTAGGAACACACTCGGGCGCGGGCCGGCCGGCAAGGTGGCAACGGCGTCGGTGATGGCCTTGATGTGCTGGTCATAGAAACCCAGGAACGCCTTGGCCTGGGCTTCACGGCCCAAGGCCTGGCCCAGCGCGTTCATGCTGGTGTGAGTGCCTTGCACCGGGTTGATGCGAAAGTCGACGAACAACACCGGGATGCCGGCTTTGGCCAGCACGTCTGCCACCGCGCTGTGTTCGGTCGGGCCGTGGCCGGAAATGCTGAACACCGCCAGGTCTGGTTTCAGCGAGAGAATTTCCTCAGCGCTGACACTTTGCTCCGACGCTTGCCCGATCAACGGGATGTCTTTGACCTTCGGAAACTTCGCCACATAGGCGTTGTAAGTGTGCTGGTCCAGCAGCTTCAAATCATTCTGCCAGCCGACGATGCGTTGGAACGGCGCGTCCTTGTCGAGCAAGGCAAACGCCGAAATCAAGCGGCCTTCGCCGAGTACCACCCGTTTGACGTGGTCTTTGACGTCGACCTTGCGGCCCAACACGTCGGTGACTTCATGGGCGGCGGCAGTTTCGGCGTGGCCGAGGACCAGCGCGGCGCACAGCACGCCAAGCTTGATCACGTTACGAGGTTTGAACATGCAAAGGACTCCGTGTGAGGGACAATCAGAATTCATAATCGACACTGGCGGTAAGCGTGCGACCGGCGCCCGGGATGCCGTAGAGCTGGAAGCCGTCAAGGGACGCGCCGACCTGGCTGTAATAGAACGTGTTAAACACGTTGTTGAGGTTGAGGTTGACCGTGGTGTCCTTGTTCACCTTGTATTGCGCCGCCAGGTTGCTCAGCCAGTAACCCGGGGCTTTTTCGTGGTCGCGGGTGTAGATCGCATACACACCGGATGGGCCGTTGGCGTAACTGCTGTTGTTGTTCAAACCGCCGACATACTTGTTGTCGCTGTAGCGGCGACGGCCCACGTATTGCTCGCCGTAGCTGAGGCTCAGGGCGTCGGTGACGGCGTAGGTGGTCCACAGGTTGGCGGTCAGGTCGGGAACGTTCTTGGCTTCGGCGCCCTTGTTGATGCCTTTGGTCTGCGTGCTTTTGAGCGCCGAGAAGCCGGTGTAGGCAGTCCAGCGCGGGGTGATGTTGCCTTGCAGGCCGAGTTCGATGCCGTCCACACGCTTGGCGGGCAGGGCGCGCACCGGGGCGGATTCGCCGTCCTGGTATTCCCAGGCGTTGTCCAGTTCGGTGCGGAAGATCGCCGCCGTGACATTGAGCATGTCGTGGGCAATGTCCCACTTGGTGCCGATCTCGTAGGTTTTCGATTTGGCCGGGCTGTAGTTGCTGGTGGTGGACGCGCCGTAGATCTGGTTGTTGGTGGACGCGCCCAGCGCCGACGGTTGTGCCGCCTCGCTGTAAGACACGTAGATGCTGCCGTTCGGCAATGGCTTGTACACCGCGCCGACGCGACCACTCACCGCACCGTCGGTGCTGCTGATGTCGGCCTGGCCGCGCTGGCTGGTTTGCGCGCGCCAGTTGTCGTAGCGCAGCGAGCCGAGCACTTGCCATTGCTCGTTGAGGGTGACGGTGTCGCCCGCGTAGATGCCGGCGTTATCGATCACTGAGCGCGGGTCGCCTTCGCCTTTGGTCACGTAGGTGCTGGTGAAGCTGTGGCTGGGGTCGTTCATGTTGAAGAACATGTCGCCGGCCGGCACTTCGGCGTTGCGTTTCAGGCCGCCATACGTCTCGTGATAGAACTCCAGGCCACTGACCACGGCGTGCTGCAGGCTGCCGGTGTTGAACGTGAAGCTGAAATCGGTCTGGTTATCCAGGATGGTGTAGCGCTTGGACAAGCCAAAGTCGCTGCCCCGCAGGATGCCGTAGCCGGTGTTGCTGTTGTTCACGTAGTCGGTGTAGGCATTCACCGTGCTGCCGGGCACTTGGCTGATTGGCCCTACGCCGGTGTAGCCCAAGGTTGCACAGCGGGCGCCAGTGCAGGTTTTTTTACCGCTTGCATCGGCGGCGAAGAAGCGTGCCGGGGACAGTACGGCAAAGTTGTCGCTGCGTTCCCAACGGGTCTGGTTGCGCAGGTGGGCGTCGTTCCAGTCAAAGTCATGCTCGAAGCGAGCGGTCAGCGAGGTGGTTTCGTTCTCCTGCGTATAAAGGCTGGAGTCGCCGTACCAGTTGGAGCGTTTGACGCCGGGCATGCGGTGGCCGTCGGTGCCGCGCTGGATCGGCACGCCGCCGTCCGGGGTGTTGGTGTCTTTCTGGTAAAAGGTGTCGACGAAGAAGCGCGTGTCGGTGCCCAGGCCGAAGCCGAACGAGGTGGCGATGCCCCAGCGGTCGTAGTCCACGTCGTCGCGGTCGGCCACTTGGTTGTAGTGCTTCATCAGGTTGATGCGCACGGCGGTGGTGTCGTTCAGCTGTTTATTGAGGTCGGCGGTGAGGCGACGGTAGCTGTCGGTGCCGATCCCGGCGGACACCTTGTTGGCGTCGCCCAAGTGCGCTTCTTTACTCACCAGGTTGACGCTGCCGCCCACGGCGGAAACGCCCGACTCGATCGAGCCGGTGCCCTTGAACACTTCGGCCTGTTGCAGGTTGAAGGTGTCGGTACGTGTGGACATGCCCGCATCGCGCACGCCGTCGACGGTCAGGCTCTGCTCGGAGGAGAAACCGCGGATCGAAAACAGATCGCCCCAGCCCAGGTTGCCTTCGCCGGACATGAAGGTGATGCCGGGCACGTTGCGCAACACTTCCTGCAAGGTCTGCGCGTTCTGCTCCTTAAGTACCTGCTGCGGCACGATGGTCACGCTTTGCGGGGCGTCGAGCAGTGGCTGGCTGATTTTGGCCGAGGTCACGCGGTCGACTTTGAACGTGGAGGTGGCTTCCTGGCCGTCGACCTTGATTTGCGGCAGGCTTACCACCGAATCATTGGCCGTGGCGGCCGGCGCATCGGCCCAGGCGGTCGGCGCAACACTGCCGGCGGCGAGGAAACCGAACATCGGTGCCAGGGTGGTGTGCAGCGTGTGACGTTGGGGCGTGGGCAATGACATAGGTGATGATCCGAGTCTAAATTACAATTACTCTCATTTAGGTTCGGTAGTCTAAAGAGCGATTCCGCCTGCCATGCCCTGGCTTTGTATCGCTGATGCGTGATTATGGTTTCCCACAACATTCCATTACATTTGCGTGTATCGCTGGATGAACTTTCGGCTATCTCCTGCGTTTTGAGTTTTCGGATTGACTGCCCATGGCCAAGCTTGACCACCTGCTGATCGTTGATGATGACCCGCAAATCCGTCAGTTGCTCTGCGACTACTTGAGCGACGCCGGTTTTCAGGTGTCCACCGCCGCCGACGGCAAGGAAATGCGCCGCCGCCTGGCGCTGAATGTGATCGACCTGATCGTGCTCGACCTGATGCTGCCCGGCGAAGACGGCTTGAGCCTGTGCCGCGAACTGCGCGTCAGCTCCAACACGCCGGTGGTGATGCTCACCGCCAAAGGCTCGTTGATCGACCGCATCGTCGGCCTGGAAATCGGCGCCGACGATTACCTGCCCAAACCGTTCGACCCGCGTGAGTTGCTGGTGCGGATCAAGGTGGTGCTGCGCCGGGTGCAGAGCTTTCCGGACCGCGCGCGGCTGGACGAGGCGCCGAGTATTCGTTTTGCCGGCTGGCAACTCGACACACGAGCGCGGCAATTGCTCACGCCCGAGGGCGTGGTGGTAAGCCTGGGCAACTCGGATTACCGCGTGCTGCGCTTGCTGTTGCAACACCCGAACCGGCCGTTGAGTCGCGACTTTTTGCTCAACCATGTGTTCGACAAGGACAGCACGCCGTTCGACCGCTCCATCGACGTGTGCGTCAGCCGCCTGCGCTCGCAGCTGCCGGCGGGGCTGATCAAAACCGTGCGCAATGAGGGTTACATGCTCACCGCCGATGATGTGGTGCTGGAGTCGTGAGACTGCTGCCGCGTTCGCTGTTCGGGCGGCTGGTGCTGATTCTGGTCAGCGGCATGCTCGCGGCCCAGGCGCTGACCAGCAGCATCTGGTACGACCGTCGGCATGGCCAGGTGCTGGAGATTCCTGCACGGCTGATCGCTACGCGCCTGGCAGACGTGGTGCGTCTGGTACACAGCGACCCGCAACAGGCCGACCAGTTGATCAAACTGCTCAATACGCCGCACTTTCAGCTGACCTTAAGCGATCAGGCCAGCAGCACGCCGAGCACGTTGACCGACAGTGACCGGCCCACCGAGCGGCTGATCAAGCAGGTGCTGTCGCAGAAAACCGGTTATTCCCAGACCCTGATGTTGCTGCGCCTATCCCTGGTTGATGGCGAAGGGGAAAGCGCCGGGCTTTCGACCTTGCTCAGTTCCAAGCCGGTAGTCGGGCAGTTCCTGATCGACCTGCGCTTGCCCGATGGGCGCTGGTTGCAGGTGGACGCCAGTGAGGAGCAGGGCTGGACCAGTACGTCGCCGCTGGATTTGCTGTTCGACTACGTGATGCGCATTTATTTGCTGCGCGTGCTGGTGCTGGTGATCATCGCGCTGGTGGCGGTGCGCCTGGCCATCCGCCCGCTCAATGCCTTGGCCAAGGCCGCCGAAGCCCTGGGCCGGGATATCCAGCGCCCGCCGTTATCCTTGGACGGCCCCGCCGAAGTGCGCCGCGCGGCCCAGGCGTTTAATGCGATGCAGCAACGTCTGATCGCCAACATTGCCGAGCGCACGCGTTTTCTGGCGGCGATTTCCCACGACCTGCGCTCGCCGATCACACGCCTGCGCCTGCGCACCGAGATGCTCGAAGACACACGCACCAAGGAGCGTTTTCGCAGCGACCTGGAAGAAATGGAACACATGGTGTCCAGCACCCTGGATTTTGTCAGCAGCGGCGAAATAAACGAGACGCGGCAGAACATCGACATCAATGCCTTGCTGCAAAGCCTGCAGGCCGACCTTGAAGACGTGGGCGAAAGCCTGAACATCGTCGGTCGCGCCCGGCAACCGCTGCCGGGCTATGCGCGCAGCCTCAAGCGTTGCGTGCAGAACCTGCTGGAAAACGCGGTGCGTTATGGCCGAGAAGTGGTGGTGCGGGTTGAGGATCAGGCGGACAGCTTGAAAATCGTCATCAGCGACCGTGGCCCGGGGATTCCCCAGGAGCAGTTGGAGCAGGTGATGGAACCGTTTTACCGCATCGAAGGCTCACGCAACGCCGACACGGGTGGTTACGGGCTTGGGCTGAGCATTGCACACACGATTGCGCGGGCGCATGCGGGGCGGTTGAGTTTGAGTAATCGCGAGGGCGGCGGGTTGGAGGTGGTGCTGCAGTTCCAACGCAAATCCTGAGCTGCAATGCGATCCCATGTGGGAGCGGGCTTGCTCGCGAAGGCGGTGTATCAGTGACGAAAGTATTGACTGACACTGCGCATTCGCGAGCAAGCCCGCTCCCACATTTCGATCTACGGTGCGTTTACGCCCCGTGGCACTTCTTGAATTTCTTCTCACTGCCGCACGGGCACGGATCGTTGCGACCCACGTCCTTCAACGCGTTGCGCACCGGCTCCTGATGAGCGTGGCCGCAGTTCGGGCCGTGGACATGGCCGTGGTCGTGATCATGGCCGTGATCATGGTGATCGTGATCGTGGTTGCAGTCAGGACCATGGACATGGGGTTGCTGAGTCATCGATGTCGCTCCGGAATAAAATCGCCGGGGATTATCTCGCCATTGTGGGCGACCTGCACGTCATTACCGATGAATAATCCGGTTTTCAGCTCACCTTCCAGGCGATACGGCACGGGTTTGGTCGGGTTTTTGAGCATTTGCACCACATCGCGGATCTGCGGCCAGAGGTTGGTGCGCACCTTCACCCGAAAAAACCCATGGCTGCGTGGCGGTATGGTCAGCCACTCGTTGGACTCGCCTTCGGTGAGCACAAAACCGCCCAGGCTGACCTTGTAGATCAGACCGCGCACCGTGAGGTCGGCGTCGTCGCGGTTGTCCACGCGAAACCACAGTTTGAATTTCTGCTCCAGCAGCTTGGCCCGCACCACCTCGACTTTCACCAGGGCGACGTGGGGCGTAGGTGCATCGTCTGCAAACCACGACGCGCAGCCGCTGAGACTCAGGGTCAACGCCAGCATCAAGCTGTACATCCGAAGCATGGCGTTTTCCCTGTGGGTGGTTAGAGGTAGCTGGAACAGCACTTCTTGAATTTTTGGCCACTGCCGCACAAACATACATCATTGCGCCCGGCCTTGAACTCAACCGTCGGATCGATGAAGTACCAGCGCCCGTCATTCTGTACGAAAGACGACTGCTCACGGTGGCTGTGTTCGCCGGTGCTGTCATGCCAGCGTGCGGTAAAGGTCACGAATGCATGTTCCGGCTGGCCGCCGAACACTTCCGAACCTTCCACCTCCAGGCCCAGCCAGGTGCTCTGTGCGCTCCAGGCGCTGATCGCAATGCGGTCCAGGCCGGCTTGCTGCGCGGGCAAGGTTGTGGCCACCAGGTAGTCCACCAGGCCCAGCACATAGGCGCTGTAGCGCGAGCGCATCAGCGCGGTGGCGCACGGCGCGGGGTGGCCGGCGTGATAGTGGCCGCAGCAGGCATCCAACAGGTTGCCGCTGCCGCAGGGGCAAATGGATGTACTCATCGGGTTACCACCAATACTTTCCGAAGTTTTCCGGGTTGGCCCAGAAACGGGCGTTGAGCCAGTCGGGCACCTGTTTGTAGTCAAGCAGATCATAGGTAAAGAGTGTCAGTACCTGCTCGTCGCGCTGGAAACGCTCGCCGGCTTGCAGGGCCAGGGAGAAGAAGTCGGTGTCCTTCCAGCCGCAGGCGCCCAGGTCCACCAGCACCGCAATGCGGCTGCTATTAAGGTTGCGAATGCCGCCGAGCAAGGTCAGGCCTTGCGGTTTTGACAGGTGCTCCAGGCAGTCGACCACCAACGCCAGGTCAAAACGCTGCGCCGCCAGTTCAGCCGGCAACGGCCCGGGCGCAGCGATGGCCACGACGGTGTCGGGGTGCTCGGCCTGAAACGCCTCCAGCGCTGGAAACTGGCTGGCGCCCAACAACAACAGGCGTTTGGGCTGGTGTAAATCGAGCAAAGCGGCCAGGGCTTGCTGGGGAGTACGGGAAGAAATACCAGCGGTCATCACAGATCCTCACATCAGAACCCTAGAGACTAGCGCGGCTGAGCGTGCGGGCCTAGAGCGGGCGGCGGCGAAAAGTCCTGCAAGTGTGACGATCCTCAATGAAACCGGGGGTGTGGTGTACTGGCGCAGATGAAAAGAGCGGTCTTTACTCCACCTGTCGGCCCCCGCCGATACCCTCAGGAGAAATCACATGAGCATCATGCGGACAGCTCTACCCTTGGTTCTGCTAACCGGAGTATTGACAGGTTGCGCAGGGTTGCAAAAAACCGATTGGCCCACCTGTGCAGCAGTCGGTGGTGTGACAGGCGCTGCGATTGGCGCCACTGAAAGCTCGGCCTACGCTGGCGCGGGTGCGCTGTTGATCGGCGGCATGGCCGGCGCCTATTGCTGGGTGCATGGCGACGGCGACGAAGATGGTGACGGTGTGCCGGACAGCCGCGACAAGTGCCCGGGCACCCCCAAAGGCGTGCAGGTGGATGCCAATGGTTGCCCACCGGCGCCGCCGGCCGCCGTGGTTGAGGAAGTGGTGGTGGTCAAGGAAGAAACCATCGTGATTCGTGATGTGCACTTCCAGTTTGACTCCGCCAAGCTGACGGCTGCGGACAAAACCAAGCTCGACACCATCGCCACTCGCCTTAAACAAGAAGCCCCAAGCGCGCAACTGCGGGTCAGTGGGCATACCGACAGCGTCGGTAAAGATGCCTACAACCAGAAACTCTCGGAAAAACGCGCCCACTCGGTGACGGATTACCTGGTCAGCTCCGGTGTGCCTCGCAGCAACTTTGTCTCGGTGACCGGTGCCGGCGAAAGCCACCCAGTGGCCGACAACAAAACCGCTGAAGGGCGTGCGTTGAACCGTCGCGTGGAAATTCAGATCAACCGCTGACAGCCCTTGCCCCTGCGGGCACCGCAGGGGCATTGCCGGAGACCCTTTGCAAGTTTTTTCATCCTTCACTGGCAAATCGCCTGCAGAAGTCGGTACTGTGCGCCCAAAGAATAATAGGCAGGGGCATGCGGGATGAAGGTGTTTTGGGGGCTGGGGAAGTTTCTGACGTTATTGTTCTGGGTGGTGGTGCTGGTCAACCTGTTCCGGCCGCTGACCAATCCGTTTCACCTGTTGGTCAGCCTGGCCGGCAGTCTGTTGTTGCTTACCCACCTGCTCGAATTGCTGTTGTTCAACAGCAGCGTGAAACACCGTGCCCACCCTTGGCGTGACCGCTTGCAGATTCTGCTGGTGGGGATGTTCCATGTGCGGGGCCTGTCGGCGCCTGCAGCGGTTAATGAAACGAACGAGGAGGCCAATCATGCATAAGGTTTTTCTGTTGGCCCTGTTGGTCAGCCCCGTTGCCCTGGCGCAGAGCGTCAGTGTTGAGACCAACTCGCTGATGCGCCTGCCCAGCAGCACCAGCGTGTTGCAACTGGAGCGCCTGGATGTGGCGGACTACGGCACGTTGCTGGTGCCGGCGACCATCAGCCAAGTGACCGTGGATGAGTTGCACCTGGGCCGCGAGGCGCGCATCACCATCGCCCCCGGCAATACCGCGCTGCAATTGCAGGTGCGTAATGCGCAACTGGAGCATGGCAGCCAGATCACTTCACGCGGTGCCCCAGGCACCCACGAAAAACCAGCCAAGGCCGGGCGTGACCTGGTGCTGCGCATTAACGCGCTGAGCGCCGATGAGCTGTCGGTGGACGCCCGTGGCGGCGCCGGTGCCCAAGGTTATGCCGGCCTCGATGGCGCCAACGGCGTGGACCCGGGTTGCACCTGGGGTTCCGCCGGGCGTGGCGCGAATGGCGATAATGGCGGTGATGGCCTGCCAGGCGCGTCGGGTGCGACCGTACGGGTTGAGCTGCCACAGAGCTTCCCGGCAGAGCAGATCAAAGTGTGGGTCGATGGCGGGCCAGGTGGCTTGGCCGGTACGGCGGGCAAACCGGGCAAGGGCGGGCAGTCCAAAGGTTGCCTGGTGTACCGCGCCGATGGCGGCGATAAAGGCCGGCCAGGGCTGGAAGGCCAGCCGGGGCCGGCTGGGCCTGCAGGTACTGTAACTATTCAGCGGCTCTAATCCTTGCTTTTGTGGCGAGCAGGCTTGCCCTGCGCTGGGCTGCGCAGCAGCCCCAAAACCAGACGCCACGATTTGTCTGAAGGACCGCAGTGACTTTATTGGGGCTGCTGCGCAGCCCAACGCGGGGCAAGCCCGCTCGCCACAGTAAGCCCGCTCGTCACAGGCGCGGGGCTCAGAACATCGGCCGCGCCGAAGCAATCGCCACCACCACCAACCCCACAATCAAATTAATCCCCACCAATTTGCGGATCTGCCCCAGCGCAGCCGCGCCCGCCGGCCAATCCTCAGCCGCCACCGCTGTGCGCAGTTCCGGGAACTTCAACGCCTGGATGCGGATAAACAGCGCCGTCATCACCAGGTACAAACCCATCATCACCTGCACATAACGCGGCGCAGTCTCAAAACCACTGAAGCGCAGCTGCAACAGGCCGATGCCGCTGATCGGCAAAATCAGCACTGCGACCCAGACCCACACAAAAAAACGTTGAAACACATTTGCCCACAGCTTGAGCCGGGCGGGGCCCTCAAGTGCCGCCATGGCGGCGGGGCGCAGGATCATCCAGGCGAAAAACATACCGCCGACCCATACCAGGGCGGCCAATACATGCAGGGTGTAAGCGAGGCTAAACGCGGTCATTGTAGTACTCCGTTCTGCGCGGGATTAATTAGCGGGGTATGATAGCGGCCGATCCGAACCACTGAAAATTTATCCAGCGTTTTTTGCGCCCGACTATCCATGATCAGCACTGAACTCAAAACCACGATCCAGGGCGCCTATTCGCGTTTTCTCGAAGCCAAGAGCTTGAAACCGCGCTACGGCCAACGCCTGATGATCGCCGAAGTGGCCAAGGTCCTCGGGGATATCGACACCGACGACGAAGGGCGGCGCAGTGGCGACCCTGCGATTGTGGCCGTCGAAGCCGGCACCGGCACCGGCAAGACCGTGGCCTACAGCCTGGCCGCGATCCCCACCGCCAAGGCCGCCGGCAAGCGCCTGGTGATCGCCACCGCCACCGTCGCCCTGCAGGAGCAGATCGTCTACAAAGACCTGCCCGACCTGATGCGCAACAGCGGCCTGAACTTTACCTTCGCCCTGGCCAAGGGGCGTGGGCGCTACATGTGCCTGTCCAAGCTCGACGTGTTGCTGCAGGAAGGCCATGCGCAAACCGCCACTGCCTCATTGTTCGAAGAAGAAGGCTTCAAGATCGAGGTGGATGAAGTCAGCCAGAAGCTGTTTACCAGCATGATCGAGAAACTCGCCGGCAATAAATGGGACGGCGACCGCGACAGCTGGCCCACCGCCCTGGAAGACTCGGACTGGGCGCGCCTGACCACCGACCACAGCCAGTGCACCAACCGTCATTGCCCCAACTTCGGCCAGTGCGCCTTCTACAAGGCCCGCGAAGGCATGGGCAAGGTCGACGTGATCGTCACCAACCACGACATGGTACTGGCCGACCTGGCCCTGGGCGGCGGCGCGGTATTGCCCGACCCGCGCGACACACTCTACGTATTTGACGAAGGCCACCACCTGCCGGACAAGGCCATCGGCCACTTCGCCCATTACACGCGCCTGCGCTCCACGGCCGACTGGCTGGAAACCACCGCCAAGAACCTCACCAAGTTGCTGGCCCAGCATCCGCTGCCCGGCGACCTGGGCAAGCTGATCGAACAGGTGCCGGAGCTGGCGCGGGAGATCAAGACCCAGCAGCAATTCATGTTCAGCGCCTGCGAGCAAGTTGCCGACTTCAAACCCGGTGAAGACGTGGAGGGCCGTGAGCGGCCGCGCCACCGTTTTGTCGGCGGGCTGATCCCCGAGCATATGCGCGAAATGGGCATCGAGTTGAAGAAGGGCTTTTCACGCCTGACCGACCTGTTTACGCGTCTCACCGACTTGCTCAAGGAAGGCATGGACGGCGAGGTCAATATCGGCATCGCCAGCAACCAGGCCGAGGAATGGTACCCACTGTTCGGCAGCCTGTTGTCGCGCTCCCAGGGCAACTGGGAGCTGTGGACCGCCTTCACCGTCGAAGACCCGGAAGACAACCCGCCGATGGCGCGTTGGCTCACCCTGTCGGAAAGCGGTGCGCTGTTTGATATCGAGGTCAATGCAAGCCCGATCCTGGCTGCCGAAATGCTGCGCCGCAACCTGTGGAACGTGGCTTATGGCTGCCTGGTGACCTCGGCCACGCTGACGGCCCTGGGTACCTTCGACCGCTTCCGCATGCGCGCCGGGCTGCCGAAAAAAGCGGTCACGGCCGTGGTGCCGAGCCCGTTCCACCACGCCGACGCAGGCGTATTACGGGTGCCGGACCTCAAGGCCGACCCACGGGATGCGCCAGCACACACCGCTGCGATCATCCGCGACCTGCCCGAATTGGTCGAAGGTTCACGCGGCACGCTGGTGCTGTTTTCGTCGCGCAAACAGATGCAGGACGTGTTCGACGGCCTTGACCGCGACTGGCGCAAGCAGGTGTTTATCCAGGGCAACCTCTCCAAGCAGGAAACCCTCAACAAGCACAAGGCGCGGGTCGACGGCGGCGATTCCAGCGTGCTGTTCGGCCTGGCCAGTTTTGCCGAAGGCGTGGACTTGCCCGGCGCCTATTGCGAGCACGTGGTGATTGCCAAGATCCCGTTCTCGGTGCCGGATGATCCGGTCGAGGCGGCCTTGGCTGAGTGGATCGAGGCGCGGGGCGGTAACCCGTTCATGGAAATCTCGGTGCCGGATGCATCCTTGAAGCTGGTCCAGGCCTGCGGTCGCTTGCTGCGTACCGAGGAAGACCGCGGCACCATCACCTTGCTCGACCGCCGTTTGGTCACGCAGCGCTATGGCAAAGCTATCCTTAATGCCTTGCCGCCCTTCAGGCGCGAAATTTCTTAAGCCACTAATTTATTAAAGCCGCTGTGGGCGAAGTCGCCCACTTCGTGGTCTATCTCACTGCCAACGCTTTATGTCATCAGGCCAGTCACCGGCCGATTGGGAGAACCTTGTTCGTATGATTCGCACGCTGCCCGCTCTTTTTGCCTTGTTGTTCGCTGCGCCCTTGATGGCCGCGCCTGCCGGGCAACAAACGCTGTTCAACTTCGTCCGGCCTGCCGATGTGGTCAAGGTGGCGACCCAGGACGCCAGCCTGCCGCAATACAACGCCGAACAAACCCCCGAAGGCGAGGTATTGCGCCGTATCACCTTCAACCCGGCGGCCGAGCCGAGCCTGGTACTCAGCCCGCAAACCGGCGTGTGGGATTGGTCGCAATCCGGTGCCATGAGCCTGCGTATCCAGAGCGCCATGGATTGGGCGTTGACCTTGTATGTCAAAGTACAGAGCAGCGACGGCAAGACCCTGGTCAGCCGCATCGACCTGCCGGCCGGCCCGGCCCAGACCCTGCTGATTCCGCTGCAAGCCAACTCGCCGCTGAGCCAGGGCATGAAGGCCGGCCCACCCATGCCGATCACCGTTGACGGCCAACGTGTATTGCTGGCCGCCAGTGCTGGCGAGATCGACCGCAGCCAGGTCACGTCGGTGACGCTGTCGATGCTCAAGCCCAACGCCGCCCAAAGCATTCTGCTTGAGCGTTTCGGCGTGCAGGACAGCGAGCCGGTACTGAAGGCAGCCTATAGCGAACTGGTGGACGCCTATGGCCAGTCCACCCGTGCGCGCTGGCCGGAAAAGGTCAGTACGGACGAACAACTCAAAGCCGCAGCAACCAAGGAACAGCAACAGCTCAAGGGCTGGCTGGCCGAGCGCGACAAATCCGCCCTGGACCCATACGGTGGCTGGAACAAAGGCCCGGCGTTCGACGCCAGTGGCTTTTTCCGCACAGAGAAGCGCGATGGCCGCTGGTACCTGGTGACGCCGCAAGGCCATCCGTTTTATTCGCTGGGCGTTAACACGGTGGCGCCGGACAACAACCAGACCTACGTGGCCGGCCGTGAGTGGATGTTCTCCGCGTTGCCCAAGGCCGGTGAACCGTTCGATAAGTATTACGGCAGTGGCGATAACCGTGGCGGCAACGGTGCCGATCAGGGCCGAGGTTTTAATGTAGGGCGTTGGTACGATTTCTACGGTGCCAACCTGCAGCGGACCTACGGCGGCGAAGGTTTCGACCAGAAGCGCTGGGTCAGCCACACCCTCGACCGCCTGCAAGCCTGGGGCTTCAACACCGTCGGCAATTGGAGCGATGAGGACCTGGGCCGCGCCGACCGCGTGCCCTACACCCTGCCGCTGTCGATTGTCGGTGACTACGCCAGCATCAGCACCGGCACCGACTGGTGGGGCGGCATGCCCGACCCGTTCGACCCGCGCTTTGCCATGGCCACCGAACGCGCCGTGGCCATCGCCGCCCGCGATCACCGCAATGACCCGTGGCTGATCGGCTACTTTGCCGACAACGAATTGGCCTGGGCCGGCCCCGGCGATGATCCAAAATCCCGTTACGCCCTGGCCTACGGCACGCTGCGCATGACCACCGACGTACCGGCCAAACGCGCATTCCTCAAACAACTGCGCGACAAGTACCGTAACGAAGAAGGCCTGTCGAAAGCCTGGGGCATCCACCTGGCGGGTTGGGAGCTGATGGAAGACCCAGGCTTTGAGCCACCGATGCCGAGCCCTGAACACCCGGAAATCGAGGCCGACTTCAAATATTTCCAGAAGACCTTCGCTGACGCCTACTTCAAGACCCTCTCCGATTCGTTGAAATGGCACGCGCCCAACCAGTTGCTGCTGGGTGGTCGGTACGCCGTCAGCACGCCGGAGGCCGTGGCGTCCTGCGCCCAGTATTGCGACGTGCTTAGCTTCAACATGTACACCTTGAAGCCGCAGGATGGTTACGACTTTGCTGCCTTGCGCGCGTTGGACAAGCCGGTGCTGATCACCGAATTCAACTTCGGCTCGGCCGACCGAGGTCCGTTCTGGGGCGGCGTGACGCAGTTGGCCCGTGAAGAAGACCGTGGCGCGGCGTACAGCAACTTCCTCAAGCAGGCTATGGCTGAGCCATCGATTGTCGGCGTGCATTGGTTTCAGTACGTGGACCAGCCGGTCACTGGGCGCCTGTTGGATGGCGAGAACGGCCACTTCGGGCTGGTGGGTATCACCGACGTGCCGTTCCAGGGCTTTGTCGACAGCGTGCGTAAAAGCAACTTGGCGGCGGTCGACCAACTGGGCAAGGAGGCCGAAAAAGCCAAGGCGGCGAGCAAGGTTCGCGAGAACGAAGGCGGCAAGTCCGGGCAAGAAGGCAAAGGCGCAGGGCAGGGCGCCGGGCATGCGGGTGGACACGCTGGAAATGGCCATTGATTCATCATTGACGGGTTCACAAAACCTGCAATGACTGGAACAATGTCGGCCACTTCTTACGGTGTTTTCCAAGGCGGCTTAGGTGCAGATTCAGGGTCATTACGAGCTCCAGTTCGAAGCGGTACGTGAAGCCTTTGCCGCGTTGTTCGATGACCCGCAGGAGCGTGGTGCCGGGCTGTGTATTCAAGTCGGCGGTGAAACCGTTGTCGACCTGTGGGCCGGTACCGCCGACAAGGACGGTGCCGAGGCCTGGCACAGCGACACCATCGTCAATCTGTTCTCCTGCACCAAGACCTTCACCGCCGTCACGGCCCTGCAGCTGGTTGCCGAAGGCAAGCTGAAACTGGATGCGCCGGTTGCCGACTACTGGCCCGAGTTTGCAGCGGCGGGTAAAGAAACCATCACGCTGCGTCAGTTGCTCTGCCACCAGGCCGGGCTGCCGGCGATTCGCCAGATGCTGCCGACCGAAGCCCTGTATGACTGGCCACTGATGGTCGACACCCTGGCGGCCGAAGCCCCGTGGTGGACGCCGGGCGAAGGGCACGGCTATGAGGCCATCACTTACGGCTGGCTGGTCGGCGAGTTGCTGCGCCGTGCCGACGGGCGTGAGCCGGGTGAGTCGATTGTGGCGCGGGTTGCGCGGCCCTTGGGCCTGGACTTCCATGTCGGTTTGGCGGACGAAGAGTTTTATCGGGTTGCGCATATAGCGCGCAGCAAAGGCAATATGGGCGATGAAGCCGCGCAACGGTTACTTCAAGTAATGATGCGCGAACCTAATGCCATGACCACGCGTGCATTTGCCAATCCACCGTCTATTCTGACCAGCACTAATAAGCCTGAATGGCGGCGGATGCAGCAGCCAGCGGCAAATGGTCACGGTAATGCGCGCAGCCTGGCGGGTTTTTATAGCGGTTTGTTGGACGGTAGTTTGCTCGAGAGCGACATGCTCGAACAATTGACCCGCGAACACAGTATCGGGCCAGACAAAACCTTATTGACCCAAACCCGTTTTGGTTTGGGGTGCATGCTGGATCAACCGCAACTGCCCAACGCCACCTTTGGCCTTGGCCCGCGTGCGTTTGGGCATCCTGGCGCCGGGGGTTCGGTGGGGTTTGCCGACCCGGAGCATGATGTAGCATTTGGTTTCGTGACTAATACACTGGGGCCTTACGTACTTATGGACCCGCGTGCACAGAAGTTGGTCGGAATATTGGCCGACTGTCTGTAAAGAGCTTGCTGTTTCACATTTTTTTGTTACAAAGGCAACTATAAGAAGGCGCTGAACGAAATTTTGTAACTTCAATGTTCTGTAAGCGTCTGTTTAACGGGTCATCAAGACCCTCCGGTTTTTTCTCATTTTGTGGATATCCCATGTTATCGAACAAGTCCTTGGCACTGGCGCTGTGCCTCACTATTACTGGTTGCGCACAAACTCCACAAAATGATGCCGAAGGTGGGCATTGGTGGTCATTTGGAGCTGACAAGGCTGCTACCAAGGACGCAGTGACCCAAACCGACGCCAAGCCGGATGCCACACCTGCCGCTGGCGCCAAGCCTGCCGCACCGGTTGCGGCCGCAGCTGCTGCTCCAGCACCTGCCCCGGTAGCCAAGGCCGACACAGGTTCCAGCTGGTGGCCGTTCTCCTCCAAGAGCGCCGACGAAAAGGCGGCGGATGCCAAGGCCGACCTGAAAGCCGACCTCAAGGCCGCAACTCCAGCTGCCACCCCGGACGCCGCGCCCGCCGTAGCCAAGACCGACACCGAAACCAAATGGTGGTGGCCGTTCGAAAGCAAGCCAAAACCACTGGCCAAGGTCGATGTGACCAACGTGCAGATGCCTGACCCGAAAATCACCCAGGCCTGGCTGGACGACTATGAGCCGCGTCTGCGCGCCGCCATCAAGGACAGCAACCTGCAACTGGAACGTCGCGAGAACGTGCTGGTGGTTATCGCGCCTGTAGACGGTTCCTACAACCCGAAACGCCCGTCGATGCTGCTGCCAGTCACCCTGGGCCCGTTCACACGTGTTGCCAAGGCGGTTGAAGGCGATCCGAAGACTGCCGTGCTGGTACTCGGTCATGTCGACACCAATGGTGCCGAGCCGGTGAGCCAGGCGTTGACCCGCGAGCGTGCGCAGTCCATCGCTTCGATTTTCAGCCTCAGCGGCTTGAAGCAGGACCGTCTGATGATGCGTGGCATGGGCGACCTTATGCCACGTGCCGCCAATGACAGCAATCAGGGGCGTGCGCTGAACCGTCGCATGGAAATCATGTTCACTCAGCGTACAACTATGCTGGCGCTGCTGAGCAAGTACAACTCGGGCAAACCTCCGGTCGCTGACATGGTCGCGGTGCAAACTGCGCCGGCCCCAGTACCGGCCCCGGCAGCGAAAAAAGCCACCCCGGCGAAAAAGGCTCCGGCCAAGAAAGCCGCCGCCAAGCCCGCTGCGAAAAAAGCTGCTGCCAAGCCGGCCGCGAAGAAAGCTGCACCGAAGGCCGACGCGCCCGCGGCAAACGACCAGGCGAAAAACTGATCCGTTGAAACACAAGGATAAAACCGCATGACCCAGGCACTGGCCGATATGCGCCGTGACTACACACGGGACGGTTTGAGTGAGGCCCAGGCCCCAGGCGAGCCGTTTGCGTTGTTCCACCAGTGGTTCGGCGACGCGGTGAAAACCGAGCAGCCACCGGTGGAGGCCAATGCCATGACCTTGGCCACGGTCGACCAGGACGGTCGCCCGCACTGTCGCATCCTGTTGCTCAAGGGCTTGGATGCACAGGGTTTTACCTTTTTTACCAACTATCAGAGTGCCAAGGGTGAACAACTCGCGGCACGGCCTTTCGCGGCCATGACCTTTTTCTGGCCGACCCTGGAGCGCCAGGTGCGCATCGAAGGGCGGGTGGTCAAGGTCACGCCTGAAGAGTCGGATGCCTATTATCAGGTCCGGCCCCTGGGTAGCCGGCTTGGGGCCTGGGCTTCGCCGCAAAGCCAGGTTATCCGGGACCGTGAAGAGTTGCAGGATTTGCTCAAGGCCACCGAACAGCGCTTCAGCGATACCCAACCCGACTGCCCGGAGCACTGGGGTGGCTATCGTTTGCTGCCCGAGCGCATCGAGTTCTGGCAAGGCCGCGCCAGTCGCCTGCATGACCGCCTGAACTATCGCCTGCAAGCAGGCGAGTGGACGCGCGAACGCCTGGCGCCCTGAGCTTCACCTTTCGTCATTCCAGCTGAATGTTGATCATCACGCCGAAGTCTCTACACAGAGGCTTCGGCGTTTTTGCGTGCGTGTCTACAATGAAGAGCGCTTCCAGTTGATTTTGGGACCAGAGTCAGAGCTACCGTTCGTCGAGTTTTCTGGTGCTGGCAGTCTGTACTAAGGCTGAATGAAAGCAATTTTCTGGCGTGCTTGCCGTGACAGGCGCCAAGCAGCGGCGTCTAATGAATACCTGTCCTTTGGAGTTGATGCTATGCGTAAGTCCGTTTTACTAGTTGCCTGCTTTACCACCCTGTCGTTGCTGCTGGGTGGCTGCGCCTCGAGTCTGACCGGCGACTCGTACTCCCGTGACGAGGCGCGTCGCGTACAGACCGTGCGCATGGGCACCATTGAATCCCTGCGTCCGGTAAAAATCGAAGGCACAAAGACCCCAATCGGCGGTGTTGCCGGTGCAGTGGTCGGCGGCGTTGGCGGCAGCGCGATCGGCGGTGGCCGTGGCAGTATCGTCACTGGCGTAATCGGCGCTGTTGCGGGTGGCCTGCTGGGTTCCGCTGCAGAAGAAGGCTTGACCCGTACCCAGGGTGTTGAAGTTACCGTTCGCGAAGACGACGGCAGCATGCGCGCCTACGTGCAGGCCGTTGACCCTAACGAAGTCTTCCGCATCGGCGACCGCGTGCGCATCATGACGGTTAACGGCACCAGCCGTGTAACGCGCTAAGCGCTGGTTGTAGAAACGCAAAACCCCAACCGAGTGACTGGTTGGGGTTTTTTTGTCTGCGGATACCTGAAAAATCGCAGACAATAAAAAACCGCCTTTGCAGGGCGGTTTTTTAGCGCAACCCGGTTTGCGGCCGGAATTGCATTCTCACAGGAAACAATGACCTGACCGAGATACTAATGTGGCTTCAAGGATGAATCAAGGCAAGGCGATAAACGATGATCAAAAGTTTTGGAATTTATGTGACCGTTCATTTTGCAAAATGTGGCAACAGAATATAGGTCATTTAGCCGAGCGTTCAGGCTCCGCTGGAAACACCTTCGCCCCGACCGCTGCGTTAGTATCGCCCTCGTTCTGCGTTCGTTGTGTTGTGAGCAGGTTGGGTAGGCGGGCGAATTTGGACCGGCTGCCACGGGCTTGCAACCCGTGCCGGATTAGCGCGGCTGGACCATTAACCCGGCCGCCTCACAGGAAACAATGACCTGTATCCAAAGGCCCACGTGTTCCGGTAAGTGGGCTGGAGGTAAGGCCCAACTTAATGGAGGGCCGAGTATGTCTAAGTTTGCACGACGTACGTGGAACCTCGTAGTGAATGCTGTGCGTGTTTATCACGTATGGGTATTTCTACGGGACAGCTTCGATGACCTGTAAGGTCTGAGAAGTGGGGCCGCCTCGGCTTAAACCGAGGCGGCCTTTTGGTTCTCACGCAATCACTTCACACCTGAAAGTGCTTCACCATCGTGTTCAACTCATGCGCCAGGCTGGCAAGCGATTGCGAAGCGGCGGTGGTCTGAGTCGAGCCCTCAGCGGATTGAATCGACAGCTGTTGAATGTTCAGCAAGTTGCGATCCACCGCCCGGGCGACGTCAGCTTGCTCGGCCGCCGCCGTGGTAATCACCAGGTTGCGGTTGTTGATCTCGTCATTGGCGGCAAGAATATCCGCCAGCGCTTGCTGCGCCAGTTCGGCCATGCCTATGGTTTGCCGGGTCATGGTGCTGCTGTCGAGCATGGTGTTTACGGTGCTGGCGGTGTTGGTCTGGATGCTGCCAATCATCTGTTCGATTTCTTGGGTCGATTGCGCGGTGCGATGGGCGAGGGCGCGTACTTCGTCGGCGACCACGGCAAAACCACGGCCGGCATCACCGGCGCGAGCCGCTTCGATGGCTGCGTTCAATGCCAGCAAATTGGTCTGCTCGGCAATGGTGCGGATAACGTCGAGTACCTTGCCGATGCCTTTGGCCTGCTCGGCCAAGCCGCCTACCTGGTCGGAGCTGACTTGCACGCCACGGGTCAGGGCCTGGATCGAGGTGAGCGCCTCGAGCATGCGTTGCTGGCCTTTCAAGGCGATGCTGCGCGACTCCTGGGACAGGTCGGAGGTGGTGGCGGCATTGCGGGCGACCTCTTCAATGGCAGTGGTCATCTCGGTGACGGCCGTGGCGGCCTGCTCGATCTCGCCATGTTGCTGTTGCAGGTCGCGGCTGCCTTCGGCGGTGACCGCGTTCAGCTCCTCGGCCGCGGCTGCCAGTTGGCTCGACGAGCCGGTTATTTGCCGCAGAGTCTGCACCAGGTTGTTGCGCATGGTCTCTTGTGCCCGCAACAGGCGCGTGGCTTCGTCGTTGCCGGTCGGCTTGATGGGCTGGGTGAGATCACCCTTGGCGATGGTTTCAGCCACCCGTACCGCTTCAATGATGGGGCCGGTAATGCTGCGGGTCAGCAGCCAGGCCACCAGCACCGTGCCGCCACTCACCAGTACGATGACGATGGCGATACCGCCCACGGCATGCTGGTACGCGGCCACGGAAGTCTGGCCGGCACTTTCGGCGCCTTTGTTGGCGAGATCGATCAACTGATCGAAGTTCTTGGTCATCTGCTCATAGCTTTCTCGAATGCTGTTGAGAAAGTCACGGGCGCCCGCCTTGTCGCCTGAACGCGAGCGTTTGAGCATCTCGGTGTGGTTCTTGGCGTACCCTTCCAGGCTTTGGTTGAACACGTCCAGACGCGATTTTTCCTCCGGCGTGCGCAGCAGCGCTGCATATTGAGCCAGTTGCTCCTTGACGTTGTTCAGGCGACCGGCGGATTTGTCTTCGTAGGTCTGCATGTCGACGTCGCTTGCCGACAGGATGTGCGCCATTTCCCCCAAGCGAAAACGATCCAGCGAAGCATTCGCCAGGGCCAGGATCCTCACGCGCTGCATCCAGTTGTTTTGGATGTCGGCAGCCTGGGACTGCACTTCGCCGATCTGCTTGAGCGCGAACAGGCCGAGAAACACACTCAGCGACGCAATGGCAGCGAAGCCGATGAAGGCTCTGGCCGCAATTCTTATATTTCTCAGGAACATGGGTTTTCGCTCGGGCTGGGACGCATTGAAGAGCTGTGTCGGGCGGATGCCCCTGGCGGGGCAGGCGGATCGCCACAATCCTTATTCGGCGGCCTGGGCAAAGTCTTTAGGCGTTGCGCGAAAGTGTCATCTTCGCCCAAAGAAAAACCCCAACCGGGTAACCGGTTGGGGTTTTTTGTGGGGCTTTCAGAGCGCTCAGGCTTTCTTTCGACTCGCCAGCGCTGTGACCGCATAGCCAATACAGGCTGCCAGGATCGACCCGGTCAGGATGCCCATCCGGTCCTCACCTGCGAATTCACTGGCGCCGGGCACAAACGCCAGGGAGCCGACAAACAGGCTCATGGTGAAGCCGATGCCGCACAGGATCGCCACACCCAGCACCTGGCCCCAATTGGCGCCGCTGGGCAGGGTGGCGATACCGGTCTTGATGGCCAGCCAGGTAAGGCCGAACACGCCGATGGTCTTGCCGATCAGCAGGCCGGCGGCGATGCCCATGGGCACGTGGTGGGTGAAGCTGTCCAGGGTGACCCCGGTCAGCGACACGCCAGCGTTGGCGAAGGCGAACAACGGCAGGATAGCGTAGGCCACCCATGGATGCAGGGCGTGCTCCAGGGTCAGCAGCGGCGAGGGTTCGGCATTTTTGGTGCGCAGCGGAATGCAGAACGCCAGGGTTACCCCGGCCAGGGTGGCGTGCACGCCACTCTTGAGCACGCAGACCCACAGGATCAAGCCGATGATCATATACGGGCCGAGTTTGACCACGCCCAGGCGGTTCATCGCGATCAAGGCAACCAGGCACGCGCCCGCGCCCGCCAATGCTGCATTCGATAATTCGGCGGAGTAGAACACCGCAATGACGATGATAGCGCCCAGGTCATCAATGATGGCCAGGGTCATCAGGAACAGCTTGAGTGACACCGGCACACGTTTGCCGAGCAGGGCCAGAACGCCGAGTGCGAAGGCGATGTCGGTGGCCATCGGGATTGCCCAGCCCGCGAGTGCGGCCGGGTTGTCCTTGTTAAGTGCCCAGTAGATCAGGGCCGGCACTACCATGCCGCCAATCGCGGCCGCGCCCGGCAGTACTACTTGCGATGGCTTGGACAGGTGACCGTCGAGCAACTCGCGTTTGACCTCAAGGCCGATCAACAGAAAGAACAGCGCCATCAGGCCATCATTGATCCACAGCAGCGCTGGCTTGGCGATTTGCAGCGCGCCAACCTGCGCCACTACCGGCGTATCGAGGAAGGCGCCATAGAGGTGCGCCAACGGTGAGTTATTGATGATCAGCGCCAAGGCGGCAGCGGCGATCAATAACAGACCGCTGGCGGCTTCCAGCTGGAAGAAACGGGTGAAAGTGCTACGCAGAGGCAAGGGATGCTCTCCAATCCAGGTTCAATAGGTGGGTACCCTAACCCGTACCGTTAGTTGTTAAAACAAAAGTTATATTCTTATTTGTTATAAGCAACGGGCGAGATCGGCGTTGCGCCAAAGCCTAGCAATTGTGTGTCTAATTGAGTCGTCACTGTATCTGTGTGCAGTGTAGGAAACCCCCTAAAATCGGGGCTGAAACCTTCAGAGACTCACCTCATGAACGACCACCGTACCTGGGCTCGCGAAGCCGTCCGCATCATCGAAGCGGACTTCCAGCGCAGCGCCGACACGCACCTCATCCCTCTGCCATTGCCGGGGCTGCCGGGTATCGAGTTGTACTTCAAGGATGAGTCCAGCCACCCCACCGGCAGCCTCAAACATCGGCTGGCGCGTTCGCTGTTTTTGTATGCACTGTGTAATGGCTGGCTCAAGCCGGGTGCGCCGGTGATCGAAGCGTCCAGTGGCTCTACTGCAGTGTCGGAGGCGTATTTTGCGCGCTTGCTCGGCGTGCCGTTTATCGCGGTGATGCCGGCCACCACGTCCCAGGCGAAGATCGACCAGATTGCCTTCTATGGTGGCAAGAGCCATCTGGTAAAGGATCCGACGCAGATCTACGCCGAGTCCGAACGCTTGGCGAAGGAAAGTGGCGGTCATTTCATGGACCAGTTCACCTACGCCGAACGTGCGACGGACTGGCGGGCAAACAACAACATCGCTGAGTCGATTTTCCAGCAGATGCGTTTTGAGCACTACCCGGAGCCGAGCTGGTTGATTTCCAGCCCCGGCACCGGTGGTACCACGGCGACCCTGGGCCGCTATGTGCGTTATCGCCAGCATTGCACCCGCGTGCTGTGTGCCGATGCCGAGCGTTCGGTGTTTTTTGACTACTATCAGACGGGCGATGCCAGTTTGCGTCTGGAGTGCGGTTCACGCATCGAAGGAATCGGCCGGCCACGGGTCGAGGCGTCGTTTTTGCCCAAAGTGATTGATGCGATGGTCAAGGTGCCGGATGCGCTGTCATTGGCGGCCATGCACTACCTGGCCGAGCGGTTGGGGCGGCGGGTGGGTGGTTCCAGCGGGACTAACCTGATCGGTGCTTTGGTCGCGGCGCTGCAGATGAAAGCGGCGGGGGAGTCGGGGTCGATCGTGGCGATCTTGTGTGATGGGGGCGAGCGGTATGCGAACACATACTACGATCAGGCGTGGTTGGCGCAGCAGGGGTATGAGCTTAGTGGCTTGATTGCAGCGGTTGCGGCCAGTGTAGAGAAGGGTGAGCCGTTGCCTGCCAGCGTCCAGCGCGCCAATATCTGACACACCCAATAAACCCATGTGGGAGCTGGCTTGTTGTGGTGAGGGAGCTTGTTCCCGTTGACTGCGCAGCGGTCTCCGGCTTTTGAGGGGCGCTTCGCACCCCAGCGCAAGCAAGCTTGCTCGCCACAACAAGCCAGCTCTTACATTTGATCCGGGTTGGCTGTAAGAAGTGCTTAAGCCTCAATACCCAGCATATCTCGCGCCAGCGCCTCGGCAATCCGAATCCCGTCAACGCCCGCCGACAGGATGCCACCGGCGTAACCGGCGCCTTCACCGGCCGGGAACAGGCCTTTTACGTTCAGGCTTTGCATCGATTCGTTACGGGTGATGCGCAGCGGCGACGAAGTACGTGTCTCGATACCGGTCAGTACCGCATCGTGCAGTGAGTAACCTTTGATCTGCTTCTCGAACGCCGGCAGCGCTTCACGAATCGCCTCGATGGCGAAGTCCGGCAAGGCCAGTGCCAAATCGCCCAGGGCCACCCCCGGTTTGTACGACGGTTCCACGCTGCCAATGGCCGTGGATGGCTTGCCGGCGATGAAGTCGCCGACCAGTTGCGCCGGCGCCTCATAGTTGCTGCCGCCGAGGATGTAGGCGTGGGACTCGAGGCGCTCCTGCAGTTCGATACCGGCCAGCGGGCCACCCGGGTAATCCACCTCAGGCGTGATGCCGACCACGATGCCGGAGTTGGCGTTGCGCTCGTTCCGCGAATATTGGCTCATGCCATTGGTGACCACGCGGTTTGGCTCGGAAGTCGCCGCCACCACGGTGCCGCCCGGGCACATGCAGAAGCTGTAGACCGAACGGCCGTTCTTGGCGTGGTGCACCAGTTTGTAGTCGGCGGCGCCCAGTTTCGGGTGCCCGGCGTATTTGCCCAGGCGCGCTGCGTCGATCAGTGACTGCGGGTGTTCGATACGGAAACCCACCGAGAACGGCTTGGCCTCCATGTACACGCCGCGGCCGTGCAGCATGCGGAAGGTATCGCGGGCACTGTGGCCCAGGGCCAGGATCACGTGCCTGGAGAGGATCTGCTCGCCGCCGTCGACGACTACGCCGTGCAACTGGCCATCTTCGATCAGCACATCCGTGACGCGCTGTTCAAAACGTACCTCACCGCCGAGGGCGATGATCTGCTCGCGCATGTTTTCCACCACACCGGTGAGGCGGAAGGTGCCGATGTGCGGTTTGCTGACGTAGAGGATTTCTTCCGGCGCGCCGGCCTTGACGAACTCGTGCAGCACTTTGCGGCCGTGGAACTTCGGGTCCTTGATCTGGCTGTAGAGTTTGCCGTCGGAAAAGGTCCCGGCACCGCCTTCACCAAACTGCACGTTGGACTCGGGGTTGAGCACGTTTTTGCGCCACAGGCCCCAGGTGTCTTTGGTGCGCTGGCGCACTTCCTTGCCGCGTTCGAGGATGATCGGCTTGAAGCCCATCTGCGCAAGCAGCAGCCCGGCGAAAATGCCGCAGGGGCCAAAACCCACCACGATCGGCCGTTCAACCAGGCCCTGCGGCGCCTGGCCTACCACTTTGTAGCTGACGTCCGGTGCCGGGTTGATGTTGCGGTCATCGGCGAACTTGAGCAGCAGGGCGGCTTCACCCTTTACGTTCAGATCGATGGTGTAGATGAAGCACAGCTCCGACGATTTCTTGCGCGCGTCGTAGCTGCGTTTGAACAGGGTGAAATCGAGCAGGTCATCACTGGCGATGCCCAGGCGCTGCACGATGGCAGGCCGCAGGTCTTCTTCGGGATGGTCGATGGGCAGCTTGAGTTCGGTGATTCGTAACATGACGGTATCCGGTAGGCGGCGGGCTTCGATGCCGGCTGTTTTGCAAACCGGCGATTATAAGCCCCAAAGGCTGATTCCCGTCATGTTAAAACAGCCCAAGGCCGAATCAGTCGTCCCGCGAGCCGCCGAATGACGCACAACCACGCTGCACCTGACCATTGACCCGCAATTCGGCGGTCATGTGCTGCAAGCTGCCGCTGACGGCATCGATGCAGCGTTGTGGGGCTACCCATAGTTCGATGTGCTGGTTATTGGCTTCGGTCATCAGGTTGAAACGGCCGTCACCCAGTTGCTCTTCGACAAACGGCACCGCCAGTGGCGGCTGGCCTTCGCGCTCCAGTACCATGCCTTTGCCGGTGACGTTCATCGCCCAGGCCGGTTTATGGCCGTTGGCCCGCAGAATCATGCGTTTGAAGTCCGGGTCGTTGCAGGCCGAGGTCGAGCGCTCTACGCGATACAGTTGTTGCAGGTCGACCGAACCCTGGGTGCCGCTGGCAACCCCGGAAAACTTGCCACGCAAATCGGCAAACAGCACCCCTTGCTGGCCGGCCAGCGACGCGGCTTCCTGCAGCACGCTGGTGCCGCCGGTGTCGTTGACCACGTAGTTGCGTTTGTCGCCGCACGGCTGGAACAACAGTTTGCCGCCCACTGCCGTCAGTTCACCCTGCATGCGGGTCATTCCGACGGTAGACGGTTTGGCCGGTTCGCTCTCGAACATCTGGCAAGCGGTGAACAGGGGCAGCAGGGCAAACAGAGCAAGGGTACGGGCGGCGCGCATTATCGGGTCTCCAAACAAGTGCCGCCACGTTACGCAGGCTCGCACCGCACCACAAGCCCGTTCGCCGGGTTCAGGCGATTCTGACAGACGTCAGATTTCAGCCAACAATGAAAATCTGACCTGTCTGCAAGCCCTCGACACTTTTCGCGTAGGCCAGCGCCACATCTGCGCCTGGAGCCGGTTTGTAGCCGCGGAAGTACGGGGCGTAGCTGCCCATGGCTTCGAGCAGGACGGTCGGGCTCACCGAGTTGATGCGCAAGCCGCGTGGCAGTTCAATCGCCGCCGCCTTGACGAAGGCGTCCAATGCGCCATTGACCAGCGCGGCCGACGCACCTGTGCGGATCGGATCGCGGTTGAGAATGCCGCTGGTAAAGGTGAATGAAGCACCGTCGTTGGCGTATTCGCGGCCGATCAGCAGCAGGTTGACCTGGCCCATCAGCTTGTCACGCAGGCCCAGTTCAAAGTCGGCTTCGCTCATGTCACCCAATGCCACGAAATTCACACTGCCTGCCGCGCAGACCAGTGCGTCGAACTTGCCGGTCTGCTCGAAGAGTTTGCGGATCGACGCGCTGTCGCTGATATCCACCTGGAAGTCGCCGCCGTTACGGCCGATGCTGATCACCTCGTGACGCTGCGCCAGTTCCGCCTTGACCGCTGAGCCGACCGTGCCGCTGGCACCAATCAATAGGATTTTCATCGTGCTGTTCCTCCAGGGGATTAAGTGAGGTTTCAGTCTAGGGTGGCTTTTTAAGTGGATAAACGTGGTAATAGGCAACCTTTGGTTTTCAAATGGAAACAATCCATGAGCGAAATGGATGACCTGGCGGCTTTTGCCGTGTTGATCGAGGCGGGCAGTTTTACCTTGGCGGCGGAGCAGTTGGGCTGCAGCAAGGGCCAATTGTCCAAGCGCATCAGCCAATTGGAAGCGCAGTTTTCGGTGGTGTTATTGCACCGCACCACGCGCAAACTCAGCCTGACCGCCGCGGGCGCGGCGTTGTTGCCCCAGGCTCAGGCGCTGGTGGCCCAGGTGGAGCGCGCCCGTCAGGCGTTGGCGCGGCTCAAGGACGATTTGGCTGGGCCGGTGCGTATGACCGTGCCGGTGTCGCTGGGAGAAACTTTCTTTGATGGCTTGCTGCTGGAGTTCACCCAGCAATACCCGCAGGTGCAGATCGAACTGGAACTGAACAACAGTTACCGCGACCTGGCGCGCGATGGCTTCGATTTGGGCGTGCGCATGGGGGCGATGGACAACGAGCGGCTGGTGGCCAAGCCTCTGCTGGCCTGGCATGAGATGACCTGCGCCAGCCCGGCCTACCTGGAGCAGCATGGCGAACCGCTGACGCCTGCGGATCTGGCTGCGCACACCTGCCTGCTCAACAGCCACTACAGCGGGCGCGAAGAATGGCTGTATCACCAGCAACATGAACTGCTGCGGGTACGGGTCAGCGGTACCTTCGCTTCCAACCACTACAACCTGTTGAAAAAAGCCGCCTTGGTGGGCGCCGGCATCGCCCGTCTGCCGTCCTACGTGTTACCGGCGGAACTGGCCGACGGGCGCTTGCGCTGGCTGCTGCGTGATTATCAAACGCGCAGCATGCCGATGTACCTGGTGCATCCTTATCAAGGTGGCCTGCCGCGCCGAACCCAAGTATTGGCCGACTACCTGGTGGACTGGTTCAGACGCAGCGGCGAAGCCCTGGATCGCCTTCAGCGGTAGCGGCGCGCGATCAGGTGATCGATCGACAGGCAGCCTGGGCCTTTGGCCACCAACAGCAGCAGCAACGCGATCCAGGTGCCGTGGGTTGGGTAGGCTTCCGGGTAGACGAACAGTTGAATGGTCAAGGTCATGCCGATCAGCGCCAGGGCTGAAAAGCGCGTGGCAAAACCCACCAGGATCAGCGCCGGGAAAAAGTGCTCGGCAAATGCCGCCATGTGCGCGGCCACTTCCGGCGACAACAACGGCACGTGGTACTCGCTGCGAAACAACGGCAGGGTCGAAGCCGCCAGCTTGGGTTCGCCCAATTGGAAGGTGCCGTTGATGATATCAATGGCAAAACCTTCGACCTTGGTCTGGCCGGACTTCCAGAACACCGCCGCAATGGAAAACCGTGCGAGAAAGGCGATCAGGCTGTAGGGGATTTTTTCGAACAGTGCGATGGCCCGTTTTACCAGGCAAGTAGGGTTAGCGTTCATGGCGTTTCCTTTTGTTCTGTGTGCAATTGAGTGATGGCGTCGTGGCTGATCAGCAGTGTCAGGCAGTGGTTGAGGTCGAATTCGGCCGATGCTTCAAGCGCGTGCTCTACCGCCATTTCCAGGCCTGATCCCTGGTTAAGGCTGTTGATAAACGCTACCGAACCGCTGTCGATGGCGAAGACCTTGACCGCCAGGCCCTGGCGCAACACCAGTGCACTTTGGGCGTACCAGGGGTTCAAAGTGGCGATGGCACCCTCGGTCTGGTGCGCGGCCCATACCGCAACCACGGCGTAGGGCGAATGCATGGTGGCCAGGGACGGATGCAGGTGCAGGCGTAGTTGCCCCAGGTCGACGGGGCCTTGCAGTTGTTCAAGGATGGCCTGCTGATTCAGTGGCTGGGTGTCTGCGGCGTGATAAGCACGTACCCGCAAGCGTTCCAGGCGTGCGACGTCCGCCAGGTAAGGCACGCTCGCGGCCGGTTCGAACGCCTGGATGAACGCGGCAAAGGTGCTGCCGTACTCGCTGATCAGCGGGCTGTCGGGCGGGCTGGCTTGCACGTACAGGCCGGCCATCGCGCGGAAAAACTCCTCGCCCACCAATTGCAGCGTCACTGGGTAAGCGGCGGCGAGCGCGTTGATCAGCGAGCTGTGGACATTGTTTCGATACACCGCAAAACGGCTGGCCGGGTCGGCGCCGTTGCTGCTGAACAACCCGTCGGGGCAAGCCTGTTCGGCGTCGAGCAAGGCGCCGGCAAATGCAGCTTGATCGCTCATAGCTTCAATACCTTCGCCTGTGACAGATGCCAGTCGGCGTGTTGGGCTTCGGCGTGCAACACGCTGAAGGCGGGCACCTGGTTGTCCCGTTCGATCAGCGTGGCCACCGGGCCGGTGTGCTTGAGCACGTGTTCATAGAGCTGCCACACCGCGTTATCGATGGGCGCGCCATGGTCATCGATCAGCAGGCGGTCGCCCAGGCTATCGGTGTCTTCGGCAAACCCGGCCAGATGAATCTCACCGACGGCCTTCAACGGCAGTGCATGGAGGTAGGCCAGTGGGTCGCGCTGATGATTGATGCACGACACATAGACGTTGTTGACGTCCAGTAACAGCCCGCAACCGGTGCGCCGGATGATCTCGCTGATGAAGCCCGTCTCGTCCAGGGTCGAGCGTTGAAATTGCAGGTACGTCGAGGGGTTCTCCAGCAGCATCGGCCGCTTGAGGGTGCTTTGTACCTGATCGATATGCTCGCACACCCGGAGCAGGGTCGCGGCGTCGTAGGCCAGCGGCAGCAAGTCATTGAGGAACACCGGGCCGTGGCTGGACCAGGCCAGGTGTTCGGAAAAAGAGTGGGGTTGATAGAGTTCGATCAGCGTGGCCAACCGTGCCAGGTGCTCACGATTAAGCGGGCCTTCGCCGCCGATGGACAGACCCACGCCATGCAATGACAGTGGGTACTGTTCGCGTATCAAACCCAGGTAGTGATGAAACGGGCCGCCGGCGACCATGTAGTTTTCGGCGTGCACTTCAAAAAAACCGATATCGGGCGAGGTCTCGAGCACTTCAATAAAGTGCTCGTTCTTCAGCCCCAGCCCGGCCCGATGAGGGAGGCCGGGCACCTGAGCCGGTGAGACCGTGTGCTGGGGTAAAAGCGTCATCATCAGTACTCAGGTTTTGCAGGGTTTCAGGACTTGGCGGTGAAGGCCGCTTCCTGGCCAAAACCGGTCGGCGAGGTGGCGCTTGGGGTCTTGCCGCAAGTGCCGGCTGGGACCAGTTTCCACGCGTTGGCCTGGTCTTTGACTTTCGAGGTAGCGGCGCAGGTAGTACCGGCGCCTGCAGCGCAATCGTTCTTGCCGGCTTCGGCGACACCAAAGCACTTGTCCATTTTTGCTTCGTCAGCGTGGGCCATGTTGGTCAGGGCGGAAAAGCTCAGGGCCGAACCCAGGGCCAGAGCGAGGGTAGCGGCGGACAGCGAACGGGATTTAGTAGTCATGGTGTAACTCCAGCAGTGAGGTTGAGGTGGCAAGCATGTTTGCCTGCTTACTCCACTAGAGGCAGCAGAGCGAATTTCGTTACAAGCCCATCGAAAAAACTTTCAATAAAAAAGGGGAGCCGGTTTCCCAGCTCCCCTCAAACCCAGCATTTAATGGCTTTTATCAGCCGCCCAAGTAGGCCTCACGCACTTTCGGATCTGTGAGCAACTGCTCCCCAGTGCCCTGCATCACCACCCGGCCGTTTTCCAGCACGTAGGCGCGGTCGGCGATTTTCAGCGCCTGGTTGGCGTTCTGCTCAACCAGGAACACTGTCACACCGTCCTTGCGCAGTTGTTCGATGATATCGAAGATCTGCTGGATGATGATCGGTGCCAGGCCCAGCGAAGGCTCGTCGAGCAGCAACAGCTTGGGCTTGCTCATCAGCGCCCGGCCGATGGCGAGCATTTGCTGCTCGCCGCCGGACATGGTGCCGCCGCGCTGGCTGAAGCGTTCCTTGAGCCTCGGGAACAGGTGCAGCACCTTGTCCATTTGCTCTTGGTAGTCGCCCTTGTCGGTAAAGAACCCGCCCATGGCCAGGTTCTCTTCCACGGTCAGGCGCGAGAACACACGGCGGCCTTCGGGCACCACGGCGATGCTCTTGCGCATGATCTCGGAGGAGGCCTGGCCTACCAGTTCTTCACCCATGTAGCGGATGCTGCCGCTGTGGGCTTGCGGCGACCCGCACAGGGTCATCAGCAACGTCGATTTGCCGGCACCGTTGGCGCCGATCAGCGTGACGATTTCACCTTGGCGCACTTCCACGTTGACGCTGTGCAGCGCCTGGATCTTGCCGTAGAAAGTGGAAACGTTTTCGAATTGCAGCATTTTACGCTTCCCCCAAATAGGCTTTGATCACTTCCGGGTTGTCGCGGATCTGCTCCGGCGTACCGTTGGCCAGCGGTGTGCCCTGGTTGATCACTACGATATGGTCGGAAATGCTCATGACCAGTTTCATGTCGTGTTCAATCAACAGCACCGTGGCGTTGTTTTCCTCACGCAGCACGCTGATCAGCGCCTTGAGGTCTTCGGTTTCCTTGGGGTTCAGGCCGGCGGCCGGTTCGTCGAGCATCAGGATCCGCGGGCGGGTCATCATGCAACGAGCGATTTCCAGGCGGCGTTGCTGGCCGTAAGCCAGGGTGCCGGCGGGGCGGTTGGCAAACTCGGTGAGGTTGACCTTGTCCAGCCAGTACGCCGCGTATTCCATAGCCTCGCGCTCGCTCTTGCGGAACGCCGGGGTCTTGAACAGGCCAGCAAAGAAGTTGGTGTTCAAGTGACGGTGCTGAGCGATCAACAGGTTTTCGACCGCCGTCATGTCCTTGAACAAGCGCACGTTCTGGAAGGTACGCACCACGCCCTTGCGGGCGATCTCGTGACCGGCCAGGCCCTGGATGGGTTGGCCATCCAGCAGGATGCTGCCACCGCTCGGCTTGTAGAAGCCGGTGAGGCAGTTGAACACCGTGGTCTTGCCGGCGCCGTTCGGGCCGATCAGTGCCACAACCTGTTTCTCTTTGACGGTCAGGGCTACGCCGTTGACCGCGAGCAAACCGCCGAAGCGCATGCTCAAATTGTCGACTTTCAGGATCTCGCGGCTCATTTGCGCAGCTCCATGTGTGGGCGTTGCATCGGCAGCAGACCTTGAGGACGCCAGATCATCATCAGCACCATCATGGCGCCGAACATCAACATGCGGTATTCGCTGAACTCACGCATCATTTCCGGCAGCAGGATCATCACGATCG
The DNA here is from genome assembly GCF_965653655.1 of Pseudomonas onubensis. Lineage (NCBI taxonomy): Bacteria > Pseudomonadati > Pseudomonadota > Gammaproteobacteria > Pseudomonadales > Pseudomonadaceae > Pseudomonas > Pseudomonas onubensis. The sequence goes on from NZ_CBFHAZ010000031.1 coordinate 37,949, forward strand.
CCGCGAGGATCACGCCCAACTGCGAGCCCATGCCACCCAGTACCACGATGGCGAGAATGATCGCCGACTCGATAAAGGTGAACGACTCCGGGGTCACCAAGCCTTGGCGCGCCGCGAAGAAGCTGCCTGCAAAACCCGCGAAGGTTGCCCCGAGGGTGAATGCCGAGAGTTTGATGACGGTTGGGTTCATGCCCAACGCACGGCAGGCGATTTCATCTTCGCGCAATGCTTCCCACGCACGACCGATCGGCATGCGCAGCAGGCGGTTGATCACGAACAGTGCCGCCAATGCCAGCAACAACGCCACCAGGTACAGGAACACCACTTTACTCACCGGGTTGTAGTCGATCCCGAAGTATTCGTGGAAGGTCTGCATGCCTTCGGCTGCGGTGCGGTCGAACGACAGCCCGAAGAACGTCGGCTTGGGGATGCTGCTGATGCCGTTGGGGCCACCGGTGATATCGGTGAGGTTACGCAGGAACAGCCGGATTATTTCACCGAAGCCCAGAGTCACGATCGCCAGATAGTCACCGCGCAGGCGCAATACCGGGAAGCCCAGCAGGAAGCCAAATGTGGCCGCCGCCATGCCGGCCAGTGGCAGGCAGATCCAGAAGCCCCAGCCCAGGTAATGCGAGAGCAGCGCGTAGGTGTAGGCACCCACGGCATAGAAGCCCACATAGCCGAGGTCGAGCAGACCGGCCAGGCCCACCACGATGTTCAGGCCCAGGCCCAGCAACACGTAGATCAGGATCAGGGTGGCGATGTCGACGGCGCCGCGCGAGCCGAAGAACGGCCAGATCAACGCGGCAACGATCAGACCAATGATGATGTAGCGCTGAGTGCGCGGCAGCGTCAGGAATTGGCTGACCTTGGGCGACACTAACGGGCCACGGTTGCCTTTGAGCAACGCACCGACCTGCTGGGTGAACAGCACGCGCAGGAACATCAGCACCGAGCACAGGGCGATGATGGTCAGGGTCACGGGACCGGTGCCATGCACTTCCAGGTTGATGCCGACGATGCTCAGCTTGAGGCCAAGTACCGGAAAGGCCACGGCCCAGACCAGCAAGGCGCTGAAAAACGCCGATTTAAGATATCTGCTCATACTTTCTCAACCTCCGGACGGCCCAAAATGCCGGTCGGACGGAACAACAGCACCAGAACCAACAGGCCGAACGCCACGACGTCCTTGTACTGGTCGCCGAACACGTCGGCACCAAAGGCTTCAGCCACACCCAGCACCAGCCCGCCGAGCATCGCGCCCGGAATACTGCCGATGCCGCCCAAAACCGCCGCGGTAAAGGCCTTGAGCCCTACCAGGAAACCGGCGTTGGGGTTGATCACGCCGTACTGCATGCTCAGCAGCACCGCCGCAACGGCCGCCAGTGCAGCACCGATCACGAAGGTCAGGGCGATGATGTTGTTGGTGTTGATGCCCAACAGGTTGGCCATCTTGATGTCTTCGGCGCAGGCCCGGCAGGCGCGCCCCAGACGGGAGCGGGAAATGAACAGGGTCAGGCCGAGCATCGCCACCAGGGTGACGACGAAAACCAGCACCTGCATGTACGAAATCAGCACTTCTTGTGCGCCACCTGGGCCGAAGGAGAAGCTCCCCGGGATCAGGTTGGGAATGGACTTGTCCTTGGAGTCCTGGGACAGCAATACGGTGTTCTGCAGGAAAATCGACATGCCGATGGCGGAAATCAGCGGGATCAAACGGTTGCTGCCACGCAAGGGGCGGTAGGCGACGCGCTCGATACTGTAGCCATAGGCACTGGTCACGACGATCGATGCAAGGAACGCAGCGGTCATCAACAGCGGCAGGGAGTGGATACCCAGCATGGCCAGCCCGGCAAGGGCGATGAAGGCCACGTAGGAACCAATCATGTACACCTCGCCATGGGCGAAGTTGATCATTCCAATGATGCCGTAAACCATTGTGTAGCCAATGGCTATCAAGGCATAGGTGCTGCCAACGGTCATGCCGTTAACCAGCGTTTGGAAAAAATGATAGATCTCAGGCATTACAGCGCTCCTAAAAACCCGATACGCATTTCACTGGTGGAGTCATTTCCGGCTCGGTGCCCTGCTCTGTGATCAGGTTGCACGAAGCGTTTGCCAGCGAACCGCTGGTGACGGTTTTAAGATTTTCAGGTGAGCCAGCGCCCGGATCGCGGGTGACAGGCCCATAAACCTCGTAAAACAAAGCCCACTGCTCTCACAGTGGGCTTGTTGGACCAGTAACGCCTGGCTTACTGAGGGGAAACTTCGGTTTTTGGTTTACCGAAGTGCCATTCGTAGACCACGAATTTGAAGTCCTTCAGGTCGCCCTTGGCGTCGAAGCTCAGATCGCCGGTTGGGGTCTTGAAGGTGCCGGCGTGGATGGCAGCAGCCACTTTGGCGGTGTCTTCGCTTTTCGCGGCAGCGATACCGCCGGCGATCACTTCAACGGCCGAGTACGCCGGGAACACGAACGGACCGGTTGGGTCCTGCTTGTTCTTGGTGAACTCTTCAACGATGGCCTTGTTGGCCGGGTCGGTGTCGAAGGATTTTGGCAGGGTAACCAGCAGGCCTTCGGAGGCGCCCTGGGCGATTTGCGAGATGGAGTCGTTACCGACACCTTCTGGGCCCATGAACTTGGCGTTCACGCCTTTTTCCTTGGCCTGGCGCAGGATCAGGCCCAGCTCTGGGTGGTAGCCGCCGTAGTAGACGAAGTCGACGTTGGCTTGCTTGAGCTTCTGGATCAGCGAGCCGAAGTCTTTGTCGCCAGCGTTGATGCCTTCGAACAGGGCGACTTTCACGCCTTTCTTCTCGAGGGTCTGTTTAACGGCGGTGGCGATGCCTTCACCGTACTGCTGTTTGTCGTGGATAACAGCAACGACTTTTGGCTTCACGTGGTCGGCGATGTAGTTGCCGGCCGCTGGGCCTTGAGCACTGTCCAGGCCGATGGTGCGGAACACCAGCTTGTAGCCACGGGAAGTGATTTCCGGGCTGGTGGCAGCCGGGGTGATCATGATCACGCCTTCGTCTTCATAGATATCGGACGCTGGCTGAGTGGAGCTGGAGCAGAGGTGACCGACTACGAACTTGACGCCGTCGTTGACCACTTTGTTGGCTACGGCAACGGCTTGTTTTGGATCGCACGCATCGTCGTATTCTTTCGCTTCAAGCATTTTGCCGTCGACACCGCCCTTGGCGTTGATGTCAGCGATTGCCTGCTTGGCACCCATGAATTGCATGTCGCCGTATTGCGTCACTGGACCTGTTTTAGGGCCGGCGATACCGATCTTGATGGTGTCGGCTGCGAACGAATGGCCGGCAACCCCAGCCAGGACCATAGCGGCAAACAGTTTGGAAATCTGCTTAGTAGCCTTATTCATAGTGCTCCACTCTTACTGTTGTATTTTTTATAGTTCTAGCGGCCTTGTGAGCTGCAGAACCGGATCAGATATCGCGGATATCCCCCCGGCATTGCCCTGGCAACTGTACCGGTACAGTGTAGAGCGCCGGTTCATCGCTTGAAAAGCTGGCTGCTGGGGGCAAACCTTGGGTATGTCGCTTTAATGAAAGAAAAAGACAGAATTGCGGCGGGCTGATGCCAGAGTTTCAGGCAATCCTTGGCTTTCCTGACACTTTCGTTCGGTGCCTCAATTGCAACTGGGTTTTTCTGCCTGACGCCTGACGCTATGATTGCGCCGATTTTTTATTCAGGTGAATTCCCATGACGCAAGAACCTAGCACCCTCTATGCCAAGCTGCTCGGTGAAACCGCCGAAATTTCCTGGAAGGAGCTTGAACCGTTCTTTGCCAAGGGTGCCCTATTGTGGGTCGACTCTGGCCTGGATTTGATCGAAGCGGCCGAAGGAATGGCCGAGGATAACCGCGACAAAGTCGCTGGGTGGCTGGCCGCAGGGAGCCTTGGCGAAGTGTCTGCGACGCGGGCGTTGGACCTGGTTAAGCGCGATCCAGGCCTGTGGGCGGTGGTGGTTTCGCCGTGGATTCTGATCCAGGAAAGGGCGGCGTAAGAGAGACTTGCACTATAAAGGTGCGTGTTTTTTCGCCGGGCAAGTGTGTAGCGGAGTAACCGCTGGCGCCGTGATGGCATCTTGCCGTAGAGAAAGGTCACAGGTGACGGTGACGTAAGCGTCACGGGAACAGTTTTGCGCGAAGCCAAACGCCTGGGGAATTGTTTCTAGGTGTGGCAAAGCTGTAGATAGTCGGTGACTGACAGATTGCTTTCACGAGCAAGCCCGCTCCCACATTCGACCGCACCCTGTCAGCAGGAACTCAGTCGAATGTGGGAGCGGGCTTGCTCGCGAAGGCAGTGACTCGGTCTAGGCGGTCTTGCCAGTATGATTATTCAACGAAATAACCTTGGTCTTGCCGATCCGATGGCGGTAAATCTCGCGCAAGTACTTGATCGCCTTCTTCACGCAATCCCGTGACAGGCGAATATCGTTGATCGACACAAACTTGTCCTTGTCGTTGATCAATTCGCGGTACTTCTTCTCATACATCGGCTTGATCGCGTACCAGTTGGTATCGAGGATCTTCGCCGGGTTTTCAAACTCATTGAGCAGCTCGTCGATGCGGTCTTCATCGAAGTCCTCATGGATGATGAAATCCAGGATCGAGTTGTCGAGTGTCTCGTCGAACCGGTACGGGTTACGCGCAAAACAGCGTTTGATAAACGCCACGATCAGGGTCAAAAAATCATCTGACAGGCACGGGCTCTTGGCGATCAACGTGGTCAGCGACAAGTTGGCCGAGGCGCCGATGACCAGCGCATAACGCTTGAGCGTGGTATTGGGAAACAGGCTGTTGAGGTGTGTCTTGAGCCGGTTGAGGTCCATGTAGGACAGCTTGTAATCCTTGGGCAACGACACAATCGACACCACCGACGAGCAGTTCTTGAAGAAGTGCAGGTCATGCAGCGCCGCCGCGTCATAGCCGGAGTTCTTGTATTGCTCCAGGGACGCCTTGTAACGCTTGGATTCGATCGGCAACAGGCTGATGCCTTCGATGGCCTGGGTGACCTTATTGAAGTGCGGCAGGTCGATGGAGCGGAAGAACAGGTCGTCGATATTCAGGCGCTGCGGCTCTTTATCGAACACCTTGAACTTGTCGCCCGAAGGCGCCGGGGTTTCGGGCACCACCGATTCGGCGTAGGCAATTGCCACCGGACCGGCCAGGCTCATAAACAGGTCGTTGGCATCCAGGCGGATGGTTTCGCCGATATCGATGCCGGCGCGCCGGAAGTAGTTCTGGTCATAATCGGTGGTCACCGCCTGGGCGGTGAGGATGTTGAAGATCTGCTGGGAGATGTACTGGTTGGCGTGTTTTTCCATGGCATTGACGTCGATGTTCTGGATATTGCCGTCATCGCTCTCTTCGGCATAACGCATGATGTCGTTGGAGATCAGCATCATCGCGTTCCATGGGCGGATGCGGCCTTTTACACTGGCTTCGCTGCTGTCTTCGTTGTCGAAGTTGTATGAAAAATCCCATTCTTCCGACAGGTATTTGCACAGCAACCGCCCGGCGTTGATGTGCAGCGCCTCGGACATTTCGCTGCGGTGGTCGGAGATATTCGGCAGCACGCAAATGCCGCTGGTGAAGATCGGCTCGAACACAAAGGCATGGCCGCTTTTGCTGTCGTGCTCGTCAGCGGGCTTGGTGTCGAAGGTCTTGTTCATGTACGAGTGTTGCTGGGCCAGGCCGAACTCCGAGGCCATGCCCGACCCCGTACCACCGCCGGCGCTGAAGATCGAAAAATACAGGCGCGACTGGTTGGCTTTGATGCCGCAGGAATCGATCAGGTACGAGTGAATCATCTTCCAGTCGGGGCTGGAAAAAAGCTGGGTGTCTTTGTTGAGGATGATCTTGGCCAGGTACTGGCCAAGGATCGGCGCGTTACCGGCGCCACCGGCGTGGACCTCCGAGAGGTCCATGATCTTCATCTTGCTGTAGTCGCGCAGGAAGCCGCTTTTTTCGCCCTTGCGCGAGAAGCGGATGCGCCCGGCAATGTCCTTGTCCAGGTCGCCCAGCATCACCAACGGTTCCACCAGGAACACCGGCTTGGTGGCCTTGCCGCCGCCCAGGCGCAGGTTGTTACGGATCCATTGGGCGGGGCTGTAGCCCTTGTCTGTCGATTTATCTTCGGTGCTGAATTCATTGAGGTAGAACTTGCGCGCGTTGTACACCAGCTCCGCCACGTCCAGCGCGATGTTCGAACCGCAGCGGCCCAGGCCGATCAGGCACACCGAGGGAAATTCCTGCTCACTGCGCGCACCCATGTCGCCGTCGGGCTGGGGCGGGCGCGGGAACACCATGTCGCGCAGGCCGTCGAGGTTATCGAGGATGCGGTCGGTATTGGTTTCGGTGAAGTACAGGTATTGCTGGGTAGACAGCGGTCGGGCGCTGCTCAATGACTTGGTGCTTGAGGGTTTCTCGGCAGGAGCGGTCGGCAGTGCGTCGCAGATCTCGGAGACAGCATTATTTTTGGAAGTCATTGGGCGCCATGTACCTGGACGGACGGCCCAAAAAATCCAGGCGCCATCACTGAATGAGAGTTCGCGACTTTACAGTGCGTCTGAGTCCGGGGCGCGCGGGTTTAACCTTTGGTTTCCAAGGGGAATCGGCGCCGGACTCTGATGAATCGGCCGTTCGTCGGCGTTCTTTAGGCGGATGATGGCTAAATGCCAAAATTTCGGCGTCAGCGAATTGGCCTGACAATGGACGGCGGCCCGATACGGCCTGCGCCGGGGTCTTTCGGCGCGAGGGCCTCTTTATTGCCCTCGACACTGAACGGGTAAAGCGGGTTACGCATCTGGATGCCCTGGATAACACCCACCACATCGCTCAAGGGCACAGCCGGGCTGAGCAGGTAACCCTGGATATAGTCGCAGCCGTGCCTGAGCAGCAGTTCGAATTGCGCCTGGGTTTCCACGCCTTCGGTGACCACCTGCAAGTGCAGGGTGTGGGCCATGCCGATGATCGCCTGGACAATCTCGACATCGGCGGTGGACTTGGGGATGTCCTGGATAAACGACCGGTCGATCTTCAGGGTGTTCAGTGGCAGGCGCTTGAGGTAGGCCAGCGATGAATACCCGGTGCCGAAATCATCAATGGCCAGCGAAACGCCCAAGGCACGGATCTGGCGCAACAGCGCCAGGGTGCTGCTGATATTGCCCATCAGCGCGTTTTCGGTGACTTCCAGTTCCAGGCGGCTGGCGGTGATCCCGGCAAAACGCAGGGCGGCCTCGATCTCATCGGCCAGTTCGTCACGGGCCAGGTTCAAGGCCGAGCAGTTCACGGCCATGGTCAGCTCGGTGTAACCTCGGTCAGACAGCAGGCTCAAATCGTGGCAGGCCTGACGCAATACCCAGTGGTCGAGTTCGGCAATCAACCCGTTGTTTTCAGCGATGCCGATAAACCGGTCGGGAGCCAGCAGCCCGTGTTGCGGATGCTGCCAGCGCACCAGCGCTTCCAGGCGGGTGACCTTGCCCAGTTTCATGTCGAAGATCGGCTGGTAGAACAGCACCAATTCATTGCGGCCGCGCAGCGCGGCGCGCAACTCCTCTTCCAGTTGCAGCTCAAGGAAGGCGCGGGTTTTAAGGTTGGAGCTGAAGAAGTTCAGGCTGTTGCGCCCGGCATCCTTGGACTGGTACAGCGCCAGGTCAGCGGTTTTAAGCAACTCTTCGCACGTCAGCCCGTCATCGGGGAACAGGCTGATGCCAATGCTGGTGGTCATCACCATGCGCCGCCCGGCCAGTTCGATCGGTTCTTTCATTTTTTGCATGATGCGCTGCGCCAGATGCCGCGCTTCGTCGCGATGGTGAATATTGATCAGGATGCAGAACTCATCGCCGCCAAACCGCGCGACCACATCTTCATGGCTGCGTACCGACCCCTTGATATGCCCGGCCAGCACGGTGAGCAGTTGGTCGCCGGCATCGTGGCCGAGGCTGTCATTGATGCGCTTGAAGTGGTCGATATCAAGGAAGATCACCGCCATCATGCCCTGACTGGCGGTTTTTTCCGCGACTTTTTCTGCAAAGATCTGGTTGAACCCACGGCGGTTGAGCAGGCTGGTCAGCGCGTCGAAGTGCGCCACTTGCTGCAGCGAGGCGCGGGCTTGGTCCAGCTCGCTAAGCAGGGCATTGACCCGGCGCAGGTCGCGCTCCTTGTGCTGCAGTTTTTTGTCGGCGAGGGCAGCGCTGACGCTGCTGCCGATCACCAGCAGGGTGATCACGGCCACCGACAGGCCCAGTTGAATCGGGTTGTTGTCCAGCGGCAACGACAGGTCAGCGCCGGTCGGTACCAGCATTTGCATGGCGGCCATGCCGGTGAAGTGCATGCTCAGGATGCCGGCGCCCAGCACCAGGCTGGCGGCGTATTTGAGCAACTGATGGAACACGCCGGAGCCGGTGCGCAGGTAGCTCGACAGCAACAGCGCGGCCAGGCTGGCGCCGATGGCAATGGCCACGGAGGCCAGGAACAGGTCGGTCCCGAAGTACACATTGGCCTGGGAGCGCATGGCCGACATGCCGACGTAATGCATCAACGCGATACCGATACCCATCCACACCGATGCCAGCAGGTATTGATGGAACCGCAGATGGGTATGACTGAGGGTTTGCATGGCGAACAGCGAAGCGATCAAGGCGATCACCAGCGAGGCGAACGTCATGAGCAATTCATAATGAATGGCGATAGGCGCCTGGAAGGCCAGCATGCTGATGAAGTGCGTCGACCAGATGCCACCTGCCAGGCAACCCGCTCCCAGCCAGCGCCAATGACGGCGGGCGGTAGGGTCTTCGACATGGCCGACGCGTTCAGCCATGTCCAGCGTGCCGAAGCCGGCTGCGCAAGCAACCAGATACGCCAGTAGCACCAGGAACGGGTTATGACTGCAATTGAGTAATAAATGCCCGTTCTCTGGCAGGTCGGTAAAAAAATGCAGACCCAGCCATTCCATAGCAAGCCCCATCATAGAGTCACGTCACAGCCTACGGCGATGACCTATGAAGTCGAGTATAGAAGCCTCGCGGGATTTGCCAGGGATAATGGCACTTTGCTCTCAACCATTTTGGCATGCCCGCCATAGCGTTTGATGCTAAGCGCTGATCGGCAGGTCCAATTCGAAAGGTGCCTCTAACGGCGGCAGGCCGAAGGCCGCGCGCGCCTTGTCGCAGTCGACGTTCTGCTCGCCCTGGCTCCACGACGCGTCGAACTCACGGCAGGGGCTTGAGCGTTGCTCATAGATGGTGCAACGGGTGCCTTTGCCGACCTCACCCTCAAGGCTGCAACACCTGGCGGGTTTCTGGTCGGTGCCGATCATCGCCACGCGGGTGGGGTTGATCTGCACCACCAGGTCATCGGGCACCGTGCCGCCCGATGAGGCGCACTCGCCCCAGAAGAAAGACACACGAAAGTGTGAACAGCAGGCACCGCAACTCAGACACGGACTGGCTTCGGACATGGGCGTCATCGATAAGAAAAGTAGGATGTGGGTGTTACGGAAGGCTCGCCATTCTATCCGTGCCATGGCGGTTGGGAAGGGGGGCGAGAACTTATATTTTCGTAGGGAAAGTCCCGTGGTTGCGGGTGAAATCATGCCCTATCAGCTTTACGAATCATTACAGACAAGCGTGCCTGGCCTGATTATGTTGCAAGTACCGGGCAGGATGCATCGGGCATCGCAGCTCTCATAACAATAAAAGAGACGGACCCATGCAGAACTCGACCCAAGCGGCGAATGCCTGGCGCATTCTGTTCCTGCTGTTCCTCGCCAACCTGTTCAACTTCTTCGATCGCACCATTCCCGCCATCATCATCGAGCCAATCCGCATGGAATGGCATTTGAGCGACTTTCAGCTCGGCATCATCGGCACCGCCTTTACCATTGTCTACGCCATCGCCGGCCTGCCGCTCGGGCGCCTGGCCGACACCGGTTCACGCAGCAAACTCATGGGCTGGGGCCTGTTCGCCTGGAGCGGGCTGACGGCGGTCAACGGCATGGTCGGCAGCTTCTGGACCTTTTTGCTGGTGCGCATGGGCATCGGCATCGGTGAAGCCAGCTATGCGCCGGCCGCCAATTCGCTGATCGGCGACCTGTTTCCCGCCCACCGACGCGCGCGAGCCATGGGCATCTTCATGCTGGGCCTGCCGTTGGGCCTGCTGCTGGCGTTTTTCACCATTGGCGCGATGGTCAAGGCGTTTGACAGCTGGCGCGCACCGTTCTTTATCGCCGCCGTGCCGGGGCTGATCCTCGCGATCTTCATGTTTTATATCAAGGAACCCAAGCGCGGCGCAGCGGAAACCGTGCAGGTCTCCCAGGAGCGCGTCGATCGCCCGATTCGTCGCGTTCTGGCGGTGCCGACCTTCCTGTGGCTGGTGCTGGCCGGGTTGTGCTTTAACTTCGCCACTTATGCGTGCAATTCATTCCTGGTGCCGATGTTGCAGCGCTACTTCCTGATGCCGTTGCAGGACGCGGCGGTGGCCACCGGCGTGATCGTCGGCATCACCGGGCTGGTGGGCCTGACCCTGGGCGGCTGGATTGCCGACAAGATTCATCAGCGGGTCGCCAACGGCCGGCTGCTGTTTGCCGCGTGCAGCTTGATTATCTCGACCATCACCACTGCCTGGGCCTTGCATGCCGGGCGCATTGAGATTGGCGTGTTTGTAGCGCTGTTCAGTGTGGGCTGGTTGTTCGCCTATAACTTCTACACCTGCGTGTACACGGCGATTCAGGACGTGGTTGAGCCACGCCTGCGCGCCACGGCGATGGCGCTGTTTTTTGCCGGCTTGTACTTGCTCGGCGGTGGCATGGGGCCAGTGGTGGTGGGCGGCCTGTCCGATCATTTTGCCCATTCGGCGATGTACGCCGATGGGGCTGCGCAGATGACCGAGGCGTATAAAGCGGTGGGGTTGCACGACGCCATGTACCTGATTCCGGTGGCGCTGTTCCTGACCATGCTGTTTCTGTTCCAGGCCTCGCGCAGTTTTGTGCGCGATGCCAAGAAGATGAAGGATGGGTTGGGGGCGGTGGAGGTGCCGGCTGCTGCCGCTGTAGCTTGATCGTTAGCTTGATCGTTACCATGCTCCGCGTGGGAATGCATCCTGTGACGCTCTGCGTCATGCTTCCAGGAGCGGACGCAGAGCGTCCAGGGCGGCGTTCCCACGCAGAGCGTGGGAACGATCAAAGGCCCGCATGTTGATCAACCCGCCACCAACACCCGAATCGCTTCCAACCGCAGCGCCGCCTTGTCGAGCATGGCCAGACCTTGCTCGCGCTGTTGGCGCAGGGCCACCAGCTCGCTGTCGCGCACGGTCGGGTTGACCGCTTGCAACGCGGTCAGGCGCGCCAGTTCTTCGTCGGTGTCCGCCGCCAGGCGACGTTTGGCCTCGGTCACGCGTTCGACGTGACGCGGGGTGATCTTCTCTTCGCCGGCGTTGATGCGCGGCGTGAGTTGATCGCGCTGGGCCTGCACGAACTTGTTGGCACTGGCGCGTGGCACGCTTTCCAGTTGGTCGTTGAGGGTTTCAAACGACACACGACCGGACAGGTCATTGCCATTGGCATCCAGCAGGCAGCGCAGCGCCGCCGGCGGCAGGTAACGGCCCAGTTGCAGCGAGCGCGGGGCAACCACTTCGCTGACGTAGAGCAGTTCCAGCAACACGGTGCCCGGCTTGAGCGCCTTGTTCTTGATCAGCGCCACGGCGGTGTTGCCCATCGAGCCGGACAGCACCAGGTCCATGCCGCCTTGCACCATCGGGTGTTCCCAGGTGATGAACTGCATGTCTTCGCGCGACAGCGCCTGGTTACGGTCGTAAGTGATAGTCACACCTTCGTCGTCGCCCAGGGGGAAGCTGGCGTCGAGCATTTTTTCGCTGGGCTTGAGGATCAGGGCGTTTTCCGAATGGTCTTCGCTGTCGATGCCGAAGGCGTCGAACAGGGTTTCCATGTAGATCGGCAGGGCGAACTGGTCGTCTTGCTCAAGAATGTCTTCCACCAGCGCATCGCCTTCACCTGCGCCGCCGGAGTTGAGCTCCAGCAAACGGTCGCGACCGGTGTGCAGTTCCTGTTCCAGACGCTCGCGCTCGGCACGCGCCTCGTCGATCAGGGCTTGCCACTCGCCGTCGTCGGCGTTTTCCAGCAGCGGCAGCAGGCGCGGGCCGAACTGATGCTGCAAGGCGTTGCCGGTCGGGCAGGTGTTGAGGAACGCGTTCAGCGCTTCGTGGTACCACTGGAACAGGCGCTCTTGCGGGCTGGTTTCCAGGTACGGCACGTGCAGTTCGATCACATGCTTCTGGCCGATCCGGTCCAGACGTCCGATCCGCTGTTCCAGCAGGTCGGGGTGGGACGGCAGGTCGAACAGCACCAAGTGGTGGGAGAACTGGAAGTTGCGGCCTTCACTGCCAATTTCCGAGCAGATCAGCACTTGGGCGCCGAACTCTTCGTCTGCGAAGTAGGCAGCAGCGCGGTCACGCTCGAGGATATTCATGCCCTCGTGGAACACCGTGGCCGGGATGCCGGAGCGCACGCGCAGGGCGTCTTCCAGGTCCATGGCGGTTTCGGCGTGGGCGCAGATCACCAACACTTTGGTGCGCTTGAGCATTTTCAGTTGGTCGATCAGCCACTCGACGCGCGGGTCGAAACGCCACCAGCGGTTTTCTTCTTCAACATCCGGCTGCGACTGGAAGCTGACTTCCGGGTACAGCTCGGCGTGTTCGCCCAGCGGCAGTTCGAGGTATTCGTCCGGGTTCGGCAGCGGGTAAGCGTGCAGCTTGCGCTCCGGAAAACCCTGCACGGCGGCGCGGGTGTTACGGAACAGGACGCGGCCGGTGCCGTGGCGGTCGAGCAGCTCACGCACCAGGCGTGCGCTGGCTTCGGTGTCGCCATCGTTGACGGCGGCAAGCAGCGCTTCGCCTTCGTTGCCGAGGAAGCCCTGAATGGTTTTGTGCGCTTTTGGCGACAGGCGGCCCTTGTCCAGCAGCTCCTGCACCGCTTCGGCCACCGGGCGATAGTTCTCGCTTTCGGCGCGGAAGGCGTGCAGGTCGTGGAAGCGGTTCGGGTCCAACAGGCGCAGACGCGCGAAGTGGCTGTCCTGGCCCAGTTGTTCCGGGGTGGCAGTGAGCAGCAACACGCCAGGGATCACTTCGGCCAGTTGCTCGACCAGCGCGTATTCCGGGCTGGCTTTTTCTTCATGCCACACCAGGTGGTGGGCTTCGTCGACTACCAGCAGGTCCCAGCCGGCGGCGAACAGCGCGTCCTGGGCCTTCTCGTCGTCCACCAGCCATTCCAGGGCTACCAACGCCAGCTGGGTATCTTCGAATGGGTTGGTGGCATCGCTTTCGATAAAACGTTCTTCGTCGAACAGCGCAACCTGCAGGTTGAAACGGCGGCGCATTTCCACCAGCCACTGGTGCTGGAGGTTTTCCGGCACCAGGATCAGCACGCGGTTGGCGCGACCCGACAGCAGTTGGCGATGGATCACCAGGCCCGCTTCGATGGTCTTGCCCAGGCCCACTTCGTCGGCCAGCAATACCCGTGGCGCGATACGGTCAGCGACTTCACGGGCGATGTGCAGTTGGTGAGCAATAGGTTGCGCACGCACGCCGCCCAGGCCCCATAGCGAGGATTGCAACTGACGGCTGGTGTGTTCCAGCGTGTGATAGCGCAGCGAGAACCAGGCCAGCGGGTCGATCTGCCCGGCGAACAGACGGTCGCTGGCCAGACGGAACTGGATGAAGTTCGACAGTTGGGTTTCCGGCAGGGTGACCTGCTCGTTCTGCCCATTGAGGCCGTGGTAGACCAGCAGGCCATCGACGTCGTCGACTTCCTGTACGGTCATTTTCCAGCCTTCGAAATGGGTGATGCTGTCACCCGGCGAAAACCTCACACGAGTGAGGGGCGCATTCCGTAGCGCATACTGACGAGTGTCGCCAGTGGCCGGATAGAGCACGGTCAACAAGCGCCCGTCCTGTGCCAGAACGGTGCCTAACCCCAGCTCTGCTTCGCTGTCACTAATCCAGCGTTGCCCCGGTTGATACTGCTGCGCCATGCTGCCTGACTCCCGCCGTGAAAAAGCCGACTATTCTAACGGAACACGGCTTCCAGACCAAAAGGAATAGGTGCAGCTTCAAGCTTTAAGCTACAAGCGGCAAGAAAAAGGGCGATATGTTCGTCGGATAGATGACGATTGGTTCACAAGTTGGGGGCTTGGCACTCAAGTCGCCCCTCCCGCAGCCGACAGTCTGCTGAATAGGAGACTAAAAACCATGCTGCCACCCATACTGCCCCTGAGTGTTGTGCCGGTTACGTCACAGCTTGATCCGGTGCGCCAGAAGCCGGATATCCCGCCCGTGGTGCCCGTGCAGGCCGGTTCCAACGAAAGCACCATCGACCTGAAAAAGGGCGATGCCGAGCAGTCGACTTTTTTACTGCGCGAAGAACAACGCCGTCAGCAAGAGCAGCACAAACGCCGGCGCGAAGCGGATGAAGACCCCGAGGCGCACCTGGCGATCCCCGGGGATGAACTCAACGCCGACAACACGGTACCGGTGGCGCCGCTGATCGAAGACGCGCCGCGCCAGGGTTTGTGGGTGGACGTCGAGGTTTAATCGCGCAATTCGCGCAGCGCGGCGATCAGCAACTCGATGTCGTGTTCGGAGTTGAGCGGGCTGACAGACACCCGCGCGATGCTTGTAAGGCCCCGCGCCTGCATGTCCAGCGGCGTGTAGGCCACGCCATTGGCGCCGATGTTGATGCGCTTCAATCCCAGCCTGCGCTTGAGTTCAAACGCCTCCCAGCCGGCGAGGTTAAAGGCGATCAGTCCTGAGGGGGCCGTGCCCAAATCGTGCAGTGAGATGCCCGGAATCTGACGCAGCGCGTCGCGGATTCGTCCACTGAGCTGCTGGACCCTTTCCCATGTCTGCTCCACGCCCAGTCGGTTGATTTCCTGCAACGCATTGCCCAGGCCCGCCAATAAGGCGTAGGACACTTCGCTGGTTTCAAAGCGGCGGGCATCGTTACGCAGGTCGAACCCTTCAGCAGTCCAGGGCGCCGAGAAAACATCGCGCTGGGCCGGGTTCAGGCGTTGCAGAAAGTCCGGTCGTACATACAGCAGCGCCGTGCCACGCGGCCCGCGCAGGTGTTTGCGCCCGGCTGACTTGAGCACATCGCAGTGCAACGCCTGCACGTCCACCGGCAACTGGCCGACGGCTTGGCCGGCGTCGATGAAGTAGGGGATTGCATGGCGCCTGGCCACTTCGCCGATGGCCTGGGCAGGGTTGATCAGGCCGCCGTTGGCCGGCAGCCAGGTCAGGTCGATCAGCTTGACGTTGGCATCAATCATCGCCTCCAGCGCCAATGGGCACACTGCGCCGGTGGCATCGCAGGGAATGACCTCCACGCGTGCACCCGCTTGCACCGCCAACTGCATACTCGCCAGGTTGCCGCCCCATTCATGGCGGCCGACCAGGATGCGATCGCCGGGTGCCCAAGGCCCCAAGGCCTGGAACGCCAGGCTCCAGGCGGTTGAGCCGCTGCTGGCAAAGGCAATCGAGGAGACGGGCGCATTGAGCAATTGCGCGGCTGCGCGCCGGGCTTTTTCCACCAGGATCGCGCCATGCTCGCCGGCCTCCATGGGGCCATCGCGGGCTTCGCGCTGCAACTGGTCAATGATCGCGTCGAGGGTGGCTTGGCACGGCAGCGAGGCACCGGCGTGGTTGAAATGCACGATGCCCGATTGGCAGCCGGGCGTTTCTTCACGCAGGTGCTGGACTTGCAGCGGGCTCACGGCTGCAGCTCGAAAATGGCGTCCACCTCCACGGCGACGCCGGCGGGCAGGCTCGAAACGCCGACGGCGGTGCGCACGTGCCGGCCTTTGTCGCCCAGGGCATTGACCAGCAGATTGGAGGCGCCGTTGGCAACCACGCTCTGGCGCGTGAAATCGCCGCTGCTGGCGATGAACACACCCAAACGGAGAATGCGCACTACACGCGACAGGTCATCACCGACGGCAGCACTTAACTGGCCGAGCAAGCCCAACGCCGCCAGCTCCGCCGCCTGGGCACCTTCTTCATCGCTGAGGGATTCGCCCAGTCGGCCGATGTAGGCAGGTTTACCGTCGACCATGGGAATTTGCCCAGAGATAAACAGCTGGTTCTGGCTGATGACGTGGTTGATGTAATTGGCTGCGGGTTGGCTGGGAGTTGGCAGCGTCAGGCCAAGGGCTTGTACGCGTTGGCGGATGGAGTCGCTCATGTTGAATCCTCTTGGGTGAAGAGGGGTGAGCATGTTGGACGCAGTGAGGGGCGACAAACGGATAGATCTCACGCGACGTATCGAAATAACTCAAGTGT
Source organism: Pseudomonas onubensis (assembly GCF_965653655.1). Classification (NCBI taxonomy): domain Bacteria; kingdom Pseudomonadati; phylum Pseudomonadota; class Gammaproteobacteria; order Pseudomonadales; family Pseudomonadaceae; genus Pseudomonas; species Pseudomonas onubensis. Next base: position 54,319 of record NZ_CBFHAZ010000031.1, read on the forward strand.
CGCAGCAAGCTTCCTTTAGCCAGGCGGTGAAACATTCGACGGCTTCGCTGGCCGGGCCTTGGGCGGCGATCAGCCAGTAACCGATTTCACTGTGATAGGGCGGCCAGTCAAAGGCTTCCACCAGGCTGCCGTCCTTGAGCTTGCGTTCTATCAGGCGATGGCGGCCCATGGCGATGCCCTGGCCGGCCACGGCGGCCTCGACCACGATGTTGTAATCGTGCAGCAGCACGCGGGGGTGGTGGTCGAGGTTGACCTGATAGTGCGCCGACCAATCCGTCCACTCGAAAGGGCGGTGCGAGGTGGCCATCAACAAGGGCGCGTTGTGCAGTTGGCTGGCCTTGAAGGCCGGGCTGCACACCGGTGAAATGACTTCCGCCATCAAGCGCGTGGCCTGCACATCGGGCCAATCGCCCTTGCCATAGCGGATGGCCAGGTCGACCTCGGCGGCGGCGACGTCTGCCAATTGAATCGCCGGCAGCAGTTCCACCTGGATTTGCGGATAACGATTGAGAAACCCGGCCAGGCGTGGGGCCAGCCACAGCGTGGCAAACGAGGCCAACAGGCCCACGCGCAGTACCGTGGTCGTGGGGGCGACTTTTTGCGCGCGGGTGGCGGCGGCGATCATGTCGAGCGCCGGGCGGATTTCGTCGTAGTAGTGTTGGCCGTCGGCGGTCAGATCAATCGCGCGGGTGCGTCGGATAAACAGCGGTTTGCCAAGGTGTTCTTCGAGTTTATGGACCTGATGGCTCACAGCGCTCTGGGTCACTGACAACTCCTTTGCCGCCTTGATAAAACTCAAGTTACGCGCCACGGCCTCGAAGGCGCGCAGGGCCAGCAGGGGTGGAAGGTCTGTGTGCAGTGCCACCTGAGTGCGTCTCCGGGGTTGAATGTGAAGTGTCGATTTTGAGTGATGGCCGGCCTTTTGTCGCCCGCTGATTCTACTGACGCCGATTGGGATATGGCCTACATCAACCTGGGCAATTGTACGAAAAGCTCTGCTTTTAGAGACGGGTAGAGCGATGGGAACGTACATGAAAGCAAGTGTGATCGGGTTGGCCGTTGCAATGGGGCTCTGTACTGCCGCAGGCGCGAGTGAGTCACCGCTGGTTGGGGCCTGGAAACTGGTCGGCTATCAGGTCGAGTCCCAGGACACGCGTAAGAAGATCCCCGCGATGGGCAGCCGCCCTTCCGGGCGGGTTATATTCACCGCCGATCATCGCGTGGCGTTCGTGTTGACCGGTGAGGGAAGGCAGGCGGGTTCCACGGATGCGGAAAAATCAGCGTTGCTGAGTACGCTGGTTGCCTATACCGGTATCGAGCAGGTCGAGGGCAACCAATGGTGCACGCAGGTGGATGCGGCCTGGAACCCGGAGTGGGTTGGCACTGTGCAGTGCCGCGACTTTCATATCAATGGCGATACGCTCGAAGTGCTCACGCCCTGGCGGAAAATGCCGAACTGGCCGGGAACCACGCGCTCGATCATCACGTTTGAGCGTGATAAGTAAACAAATGGGTGAGTGAGGCGGAGGTTTTCTATCTCCGCGTTTGCCGTCGGACGGGACAGGCCGCATTATTAGCCTATTCCCGCCACGACGTATGCCCAGCCATGAGTGATGACGACAAGCTGATTGACCTGAATGCCGAACGCGCCAAGCGTGTGCATGACCTGAATGACAAGCGCCTGAACGAAGTGCGCCAGGCGTTTGAACAGGCGATGCCTTTAGGCAAAACCAGGAAGAAGTCGAAGAACAAACCGAAAAAGCGTTGAAACAACCTGCATCTGTTGATGCAGGTCAGTTATTGCCCTTCTTTACGCCCCGTTGCGGGCGACATTGATCCCCGTCAATTTTCCAATCCGCCTTCTCGATTAACTTAGCCCCATCGCAACAGGGCATGAGCAGGAGGCCGGTCATGTTTTTCGATAATGTGGTATTTGCCGGGGTGCTGACTGTCAGCCTCATGGTGCTGTTTTTTGTAGGGTTTGGGATTTTTATCTGGAAGGACGCTAATAAGCGTAAAGAACCGTAAGTTCTTCTGGGTTACATGAGCACGCAAGGCATTTTGGGCGACTTCGGTCGCCCTTTTTTTTGGTTCTTCACGGATTACCGGGAAAGACGCTCTTGATCTTCATGAAAAAGAACTCGCTATCCCGGTAACCGTACGCCATCCGCTTAATGACCTTTATTCGATTGTTTATCCCTTCCAGTTGGCCCGTATGCATGGGCCAGCGAACACGGCTGACGATGCCTCGCCAGTAACCCTTCAGTCGTTTGGCAAACAGGATCAGAGGCGGTATTTCGCTTTCATGCGCAAGGCGCAGCCATTGTTGCC